>CAZYJH010000068.1:0-8794 GCA_964647775.1 uncultured Candidatus Bathyarchaeia archaeon | reverse complement strand
ATGCCGTCGCAGATGCCTATGGTGTTGAATTCGAAGGGAACACCTCCGGCGCTGACTATTCCCGCCTTCACGGCATCGGCTACCTGATTCAGGTGAGCGTGCCCAGGAACAATATTTGTGAAACTGTTTACCACACCAATGAATGGTTTTTTTAGGTCGCTGTCTGCGAGTCCAAGAGCCTTCAGCAGGGCACGGTGAGGCGCCCTCTCAACCCCAACTTTTACTGCATCGCTTCTCATTTTTGATTCCTCTATAATTGTTCAAGTAAATAGTGAATTTTGTTCTGTTAAGTGTTTTGTTCCACCAAAAAACGCGATTGTACTTCAAGCTGAAGTAAATCCTTTGAGTTGACTTTGGAACCTTTTAAAGAAAAGCTGTCTTATCTTCTGTTATGTGTGAAAGTTTGCTTTCTGACAAAATCAAAGAAATCAGGTTTGACCGGTCTAGCGGGGCTAGTGAGCTTGCCAGAAAAGCCTTAGGTGTCCTCAGGTTTTTTGTTCATACAAGCAAAAACGAGACCAGCAGAGGCTTTGTAGAAGACTTCATTGATGTCGGCAGAAAGCTTTTCGAGGCAAGACCTAACATGGCTCCTGTCCAGAATTTGGTGGCACAAACCATCTACGAAGTAGGCACATTGGAAGAAAGCGATCTGGTTTCTGTTCGAAAGTTTGCGGTGTCTAGAATAGATGAGGTCTGTAAACAGTCAGAAGATGCTGTCAAAGAATCTGCTGGGTGGGCAGCCACATTGATCGGCGATTATGCTTGTCTGGCAAGTTGCAGTGACAGTTCGACAGTTTGCGAAACCTTTAGACTGGAAAAACAGCAGGGAAAACGCTTCAAAGTTTTTGTTGCAGAGTCAAGAAGTGACGATAGCAAGTTCCGTTATGGCGAAGTTATGGCAGCGTTCCTCAACTCATTTAATGTCGATGTAGAAGTTTTCTCTGACAACGAAGTCCACAATTATGTCCCGAAGACGAAATGTGTTTTGGTGGGCGCTGATAGCCTGCTTTTTGATGGGGCTGTCATAAACGGAAAGCCATCGTATGAGCTTGCAGTTGCTGCGAAAGAATCTGGTGTGCCCTTCTATTCTGTCTGCGAGACTTCAAAGGCGAATACTTTGAGTTATCTGGGCGAAGACGTCAAGTTGAAGGAAGACTTTGATCTTGTTCCATCAAATCTGGTAACCGGGATAATAACTGAGAAAGGAATCTTAGATGCCAACGAACTGGTCAAGATTATGAAGGAAAACTCAAAGTTTTTCGAAATGTTCCACATTAAATGATGTTAAGACATGTTTTAGTAACTGTCTATAAAATTGAAGCGAAAACAGAAAGCGTTTGTTAAGTTCAAGCATTTTTTCACTCTAATCGCTTAGCATCTTTAATTGAAGTCAACATACAGAACCTGCATTAAAACTGCATCAGAACACATTAATGGGCATTGTTTCGAAATCCACGCACATTCCTGAAACAAAAAAGAAACATTAAAAGCAATCCGCCAACATAATATCGCGAGTTGAATCTAGACTTATGAATTCGCCTCAGCATCAGCTTCTAGCAACAGGATTAATTCTTTCGCTCCTTTTCTTAGGCAGTATTTCTTGCTATGCAAAGGCTTCTCCGCCGTCTCCCGCTCCACTGATCCACGATGTGCTTATAGCACCAGACCTTGCAGCAAAAAATCAGCTTTTAGCAACTCCAAGTTACCTCGAAACCAGCGAGTATATGATTGGAAACGTGGCTGTTGGAGTGGTCCTTTTAGAAAGCAACGGAGCCATCGACCCCTCCACTGAAGACTGGACAGCAGATGAGGAAACTCAGGTGGCAAACGAGATTCAGGATGCACTAGACTGGTGGAGCGCCCAGAATCCTTCAGCGGGCGTAACCTTTACTGTGACGTGGAATTATCGTGTTCCCACCAGCTATGAACCCATAAATCGTCCTCAATCAGATCAGAACCTGTGGATACATGAAGCAATGAGCAGCCTAGGGTATCCGGGCGTCAACTATTTTACGCAGGTGCGTGGCTACGTTAACGCTTTGCGAAATAGCGCAGGAACAGATTGGGCTTTTGCGATGTTCATTGTTGACAGCTCCAATGACGCTGATGGCTGTTTCACGGATTTTACTTCTGGGGGATGGCATTATTTTGCATATGCCTATATTGGTGGGCCGTTTCTTGTGATGACCTACGATAATGACGGCTGGGGCATCGGCAACATGGATAGGGTGACCGCGCATGAGATGGGTCACATATTCTATGCCACTGACGAGTATGATGGTGAGCCTGAGTACAGCGGATACCTGAACGTTCTGGATGTGGACGGCTCAGGCGCATTGATGGATGAGAACACTTTGTTGCTTTCCACAGGCACTAGGGGACAAATAGGGTGGCGAGACTCAGATGGTGATGGCATTCAAGACATTGTTGATACCGTTCCAAACACCATTTTAAGCCCACATTTTCCTGACCCAACATACACTGTTACTCTTACGTACAGTGGCTCAGTCACCGAGATTCCGTATCCTAACAGCAATCCATACGGAACAAGCATAGACCTGACAATAAACACGATTAACCTTGTTCAATATAGAGTAGACTACGGTGCATGGTTAGATGCAACTGCCGCCGACGGCGCTTTTGATGAGGCAACAGAAGCTTTCACATTCACGACTCCTCCGCTGTCGGTGGGCACTCACACTATTGAAACACGGGGAATCAACTCTGTCGGCAACGCAGAAACATCATACGCCAGTGACGTCGTCACGATACTAGGCGACCCAGTGGCTGATTTCACGTACTCGCCTGAAAATCCGGTGGTAAATGAAACTGTAACCTTTGACGCTACATCATCTACCGCAAACGGTGGAGCCACAGTCAACTATGATTGGGACTTCGGCGACGGAAATACAGACAGCGGAGTGGTTGTGACGCATGCTTATGATTCGTATGGAGTTTTCGCCGTTACCTTGAACGTCACGGACAATGAAGAACGGTGGGATGCCGAGTCCAATGCTGTCACAGTTAAGAGCCGCCCCGTTGCCAATTTTATGTATTCTCCGGCAGCTCCATATGTAGGCGAAACAGTGACTTTTGATGCACAGACCAGCTATGATTCAGACGGCTCCCTCTCCGAATATAGCTGGGATTTTGGTGACGGCAACATAACCTCCACAGCCAATCAGATTATTACGCACGCTTATGGGGCAGAGGACACTTACCCGGTGAAATTGACAGTCACGGACAATGATGGATTGAACCACAGCGTCATAAAGCCTGTAACGGCTACAGAGGACTTCACCCCGCCGACAACCGTTCATGACTACGACGGTTCATGGCACACCACAGACTTTAACATCAACTTAGCAGCAACGGACGACTTCATTGGTGTGGCAGAAACATACTACAGAATCAACGATGGTCCAACCCTGACTGTTAACGTTGATGGGCAGCCATTCATCGCGACCCAAGGCGACAACAACTCTTTGGAGTACTGGAGCGTAGACAACGCTGAAAACGAGGAGCTTCCCCACAACATCTTAACGGACATAAAATTAGACAAGACTGCTCCAACCGGCTCAATTTCAGTCAACAATGGAGATGCGTACACAATCTCAACCTCTGTTATGCTTACTTTAACCGCAACAGATGAGACTTCGGGCGTCTATCTGGTCCAGTTCAGCAACGATGGTGTATGGGACACTGAGTCTTGGGAAGTTTACTCACCAACTAAAGTCTGGGTTCTAGCGTCTGGTGATGGCACAAAAACCGTTTACTATCAAATTATGGATAATGCGGGACTTGTTTCTGGAATATACTCAGACGCCATAATTTTGGATACTGCCTCACCTGCAGGCTCCATAGTCATCGATGGCGAGGCAACGTATGTAACCGCAAACACGGTCACATTAACCCTGTCAGCAACCGATGAGATTTCGGGTGTTTATCAGGTTAGGTTCAGCAACGATGGTGTATGGGACACTGAGTCTTGGGAAGTTTACTCATCAACTAAGGTTTGGGTTCTAGCGTCTGGTGATGGTACGAAAACCGTTTACTATCAGGTTATGGATAGGGCGGGGCTTGTTTCAGAACTGTATTCAGCTAGCGTTATTTTGGATTCTACTCCGCCAGCAGGCTCAGTAACAATCAATAACGGAGATGCTTACACAAACTCAACCGCGGTAACGCTGACTTTGACCGCAGCAGACGCAACCTCGGGCGTCTACCTAGTCAGGTTCAGTAACGATGACGTGTGGGACACTGAGTCTTGGGAAGCCTACTCACCAACCAGACTTTGGTTTCTGGAGTCTGGCGACGGCACAAAAACCGTCTATTACCAAATCATGGATAATGTTGGGCTTGTTTCAGAAACGATTTCCGCCAGCATCCTTTTGGACACTAATCCCCCATCAGGCTCCATAACAATCAACAACGAGGCAACATATGCAGCCTCAACTTCGGTGACGCTGACTTTAACTGCAACAGATGCAACGTCGGGCATAACTGAAATGCGGTTCTCCGCCGAAGATGTTTCATGGACGGATTGGGAGGCATACTCAGACTCTAAGGTTTGGACGTTCACGGCAGATGAAGGAACAAAGATTGTCTACTACCAAGTCATGGATCAGCTTGGGTTGGTCTCGGACGTTGCCTTCGATACAATAATTTTGGATACGAAACCCCCAACGATTCTAGATACTTCTCCAAATAACGGAACTGAAATCAGGTCATCCACGGTTACTGCCTCATGGAGCGGAGTAGACGAAACATCAGGTATCGACCACTATAGAGTTAGGCTGAACGACGGCTCCTGGATTAACACGGGAACAAACACAGAATACACGTTCACAGGAGCAAACGACGGAAACCAAGTTCTGGACATAATAGCCGTAGACCGCGCCAACAATTTCAGGCAAGTTCAAATCTGCTTTTCAGTTAATACAAGCCTTATTGGAGGACCCGGCTGGAACGAAGAAATCTTAGTGTTCGCCGCCATAGTCGTTGCCATATCAGTAGCGGCTGCGTTTTTTATCATAAGGCGCGCACACAAAAAATAGATAAAACGGGAATTGTCACGCGGTTCCCTCTTCTGGAACTACATTTGCGCTAAAACTTCTTTAGAACCAAAATGTTAAAAACAAAATAACAAAAGGCTAGAGAATACGGTCATGGCATCTAGCTTACAGCAACGCTACATAGAAAAACTTTTATATCCACACTTAAGTTGTTGTGGTGAAACGAGGAATGAATCATGAGGGATCATTGGGTCTTCGAGGGACAGAAAATGGGGGATCGCTTTATCCACTAGCTTCCCCAAAGAGATAAAAATTTTTGACACCACCCTCAGAGACGGCGAACAAACTCCCGGAGTTTCTTTAACTCCCGAAAAAAAGCTTAGAATTGCCGAAAGCCTAGATCGGCTCGGAGTCAACGCCATAGAGGCTGGTTTTGCCGCAGCTTCTGAGGGTGAACTAGAAGCAATAACACTAATTGCTGATGCGGGACTCAGGGTACAAGTCTACAGCATGGCTAGGGGAGTAATAGGCGATATAGATGCTGTGCTGAAAACTGGCGTCGCGGGAGTGCATCTGGTTATTCCTTCCTCAGATTTGCATCTCGAATACAAATTGAAGAAGACCCGAGAAGAAATCCTGCAAATCACAGCAGACACCACCCAATACGCCAAGGATCATGGACTAAAAGTTGAGCTTTCAGCCGAGGACGCAACAAGAAGCGACCTAGCTTTTCTCACCAAAATGTTCAAGGCAGGCGTTGCCGCAGGCGCAGATAGGCTATGTCCATGCGACACTGTTGGCGTTTTGATACCCGAAAAAACCAGCGAGCTGTTTTCTGAGCTGAAGAAAAGTTTCAGTGATGTGCCTTTGAGTGTCCACTGCCATGATGACTTCGGTTTGGCTGTGGCAAACTCTATAGTTGCCCTAAAGTCTGGGGCTGATCAGGCTCATGTGACAATGAATGGTATGGGTGAGCGTGCTGGGAACGCTTCCTTAGAGGAGCTGGCTGTTGTCCTTACTACTCAGTATAAAGTGGATTTGCCGATAAAAACTGAGTTGCTTTATGAGACGTCTCTTCTGGTTTCGCGGATAACCGCTTTTCCGTTACAGCCCAACAAGGCAATCGTAGGCGAGAACGCCTTTGTTCACGAGTCGGGAATGCACACTCACGGCATACTGTCTAATCCAGCCACCTATGAGCCTTTCAAGCCTGAGCTGATTGGGCGCACAAGACGAATAGCGGCAGGAAAACATTCTGGCTCAACTGGAATCAGAGCATCATTAAAGGAGATGGGCTTCGACCCCAGCGACGAGCAGGTTAAAGAAATCTTTCTGCGAGTGAAAAGCATCGGAGACAAAGGCAAGCGGGTTACTGACGCTGACCTTCAGGCAATCGCCGAATTAGTGCTGGGTTTACCTGCGCTTCGTCCAATAAAACTTGAGGAAATAACTGTTGTCACAGGCAGCAGAGTCACCTCAACGGCTTCTGTGAGGCTGAACCTCAACGGCAAGATGCTTACTGAAGCGGCTACGGGAGTTGGTCCAGTGGACGCTGCCATCAACGCCATAAAGAAGGCGGTGGGCATCGTTGAGCCAATACAACTGGACAACTACTCCGTTAAAGCTATCACGGGAGGCACCAACGCCGTAACCGAGGTGGCTGTGAGCCTCAGTAAGGGAGACCGAAAAGCCACGGCTATTGGAGTCAACGAGGATATAGTCATAGCAAGCGTTGAGGCTATGCTCAGCGGCATGAACGTGCTGATGACAAACTATAACAACAAAAAAGTTAAGGAGAAATCTTGAAAATGGCAAAAATGACTGGAGCGCAAGCTCTCATAGAATCTTTGAAACGAGAAAAAGTAAAAAATATATTCGGAATCATTGGAGGAGCACTCCTACCTGTTCACGATGTTCTAGTTGACTCTGAGATAAGGCACATCCTTACTCGACATGAACAAGGCGCAGCCCACGCAGCAGACGGCTACGCTCGTGCCAGTGGTCGAGCTGGAGTGTGTATGGCAACTTCCGGTCCCGGAGCAACAAATCTTGTCACCGGCATAGCTAATGCATATCTGGATTCTTCACCGGTTATTGCTTTGACTGGACAAGTCAACACGTATTCAGCTAACACGGCATACATGATTGGACGGGACGCATTCCAAGAAGCGGACATAATCGGAATAACCACGCCAATAACCAAGTATAATTGTCAGGTGAAGAGCGCAGCAGAGATTCCTATCGCAGTGAAAACAACATTCCACATTGCCACAACAGGCAGACCTGGACCAGCACTGATTGACCTTCCAAAGGACACGCAAACCAAAAAAGCGGAAATGGAGTTTCCGGACAGCGTGCAGATTCGAGGCTACAAACCCAACACTGAACCACACCCAATTCAGGTTAAACGGGCTGTCAAGATGCTCCTAAAGGCAGAACGCCCAATGATACTGGCTGGCGGTGGAGTAATCCTTTCAAACGCCTCCCCTGAGCTGCTGCAAATCGCTGAACTTCTGATGATGCCGGTGGCGACGACGTTCATGGGAAAAAGTTGTTTCCCCGAAAATCATCCCCTGTCGATGGGAAACATTGGCATGCATGGGACCATGCTGGCGAACCAGATGATTTTAGAAGCGGATGTTCTGCTGGCGGTTGGAACAAGATTCCAGGACAGAAGCACAGGAACGCTGGATGATTTCTGTCCAAGCGCCAAGATAATCCACATTGACATAGACGCTGCGGAGATTGGAAAGAACGTTGCTGTTGACGTGCCGATTGTTGCTGACGCAAAGCAGACCCTGAGGCTTATTTACCAGCAGCTGGTTCACAAAATCACGAAGCGCGAGGATACTCTCTGGCTCAAGAGAGTCAAAGAAGCAAAGGAAACGTTTCGGAGCGGAATGGATCTTGGGAAGGGCGAGTTGACGTCTCCGAAGCTGCTTAGAGAGCTTCGAAAGCTTCTTCCAGATAACGCCATCATCACCACCGAGGTGGGACAGAATCAGATGTGGGCGGCTCTCCATTTCCAGACAATCAAACCCCGAACATTCATCAGTTCAGGCGGCTTAGGAACTATGGGCTTCGGTTTCCCTGCTTCTATCGGAGCCAAAGTGGCATGTCCTTCATGTCCAGTTATTGACATAGCAGGGGATGGAAGCTTCAGAATGACTGAGCAGGAGCTGGGCACTTCGGTTACTGAGGATATACCTGTTATAGTGGTTATCTTGAACAATTCGATGCTGGGTATGGTGGCTCAGTGGCAGCGCCTCTTCTATAAGGGAAGATATGCTGCTGTGAAGCTGGGAAGTGTCCCAGATTTTGTCAAGCTGGCTCAGGCTTACGGCGCTGAGGGTGTCCGCGTTGGCTCTTTGAGTGAATTCTCTGATGCGATGAAAAAAGCTTTAAAGACTGAGGTGACAACGGTCATTGATGTTCCAATCTCGCCTGAGGATGATGTGTTTCCGATGGTACCACCGGGTAAAGGCTTGAGAAACACGGTTGCGGGGTTGTAAAAATGGTGCAAGAACACACTCACATAATCTCAACGATTGTCGAAAACAAGCCAGGCGTCCTTTACACTGTTTCGAACCTTTTTAGGCGCCGAGGATTCAACATAGACAACATTTCGGTTGGACCCGCCGAGGATACTGGGTTAGCCCGGATGACAATAATGGTGAATGGGGACGACAGAACCATCGAGCAGGTGGTCAAGCAGCTGAACAAACTGATAGACGTCATCAAAGTAACTCGGCTGGACCCAGAAAACATTGTGACAAGGG
>CAZYJH010000067.1:0-8866 GCA_964647775.1 uncultured Candidatus Bathyarchaeia archaeon | reverse complement strand
TAATTCCTGCAAAAAAGATGCTCATCAGCAAAATTAGAGATGAGTTAGATAGAGCCCAAAAAAGTGTATGCATTGTAACTTCAAATAAACGTCTTCTAGGTGCATTGAATGTTTTCTCTGAAGAAATTGAGAAAGCTTGCTCTAGAGGTGTTAAATTTCTAGCAGTCACAAGCAAAGTCGAGAGGGTATTGTCACCCGCAATTTTGGAGGTTGACAATAAAGATCTTCACATTGAGATTAGATATATTATATCTGAACTTAAGTGTGCAGCAACAATTATTGATGGGAAAGAGGTGTTGATTATAACTAAACCAGCGGCGGAACTCTGCTGCGAGTCCCCTGCTTTATGGTCGAATAATGCCAGTCTCGTAAATATTGTGGAAGAATATTTTGAAATATTATGGATGGCTGCACTCGAAAATCCAGATTATCACGTTGACGATGAACTCCGTATTTTCTGATAATTAGGTTTGGGTTTGGGGCCAAAATTTAACCTCATGCGCGCGCAGATAATATTCTAATAGTTCTAAAAGATTCTGTGGGAAATATCCCAGATTTTCCTTCATGTGCCATTTTACCATTATTGTTAGTTGCAACTTTGTCTGCGATTATTATAAAAAAGAAATTTTCATAAATTATCAATAAGTGGGTGGGGGTGCGCGCATAAAAATAATTATAGTAATTTCCTGCCAAACACTGTCTAGACCAAATTCTTCTTATAGCTATTCGCAGAATAATTTTGTGGGGTAAGTTTTATTGAAAGTTGCTAATTTGAATGGAAAGCAGGTAATCACTTCTGAAGCTCAAGTTCTTGGCGAAGTAGCAGGAGCTGAAATTGATCTTGATGCATGGAAAGTGACGGGTTTGGACATAAATTTAACTAAAGAAATTATTGAGCGATTTAACTTCAAGAAACCGCTACTGGGTTCGGTTATAGTTTGCCTTCCAGTAACAACCATTAAGGCAGTTGGAGCTGTTATAGCTCTGGACAAAACCATAGAAGAATTGAAATATATGAAAGAATTCAAGGTCCAAAAATAATTACAGAAAGATCTACTTTGAAGCTAGTCCAGATTCCCAATGAATGAAATCTTTGCTCAAAATAATTGCCAATCTTTACTTTCGGTCTGCTTTCCACTTTCTTTTTCGCGCGCATATATGCATGTGATTTCTATGGATTGCATATTTTACATAATGAGATTACGCATCCTCGTTTGTCTGATATTTCTCTAGCTTTCAATAACTTCCTTCACCAAGTCTTTATTGTCTTTCAGCCACTGTATAATTAGGGCTTTGTTTTTTTCTATCATGTCCCTCGCTATTCCAGCGAACGCGCGAGGCATCTTGCTGCCCATATCTCGTTTAAGGCTAGTTATTAGTTCTTTTTCCGCATTCAAAGTATAAATCTCCATCACACCAATTCACTACACCAAAATATTAGTTGTTTGCTAATGCGCGCGCATTATGTGTTGCCAATTAAAGATCAATTTATGGTCTTACAGGTTCAACTAAAAATTTGTTGTCAAGATTTTTTGACCTATGAAAGGTAGCCTTTGGTCAAATTTTCTTGACAAAAATGCTTTTCCGTTACAGTAATCCAGTTGTTGCTAGGTCAGGTTCATGAATAAGTTTGTTACTGCTTTGTCTACCACTATTGTCATAATGGTTATTGTTACTGGATTTTTGTTCCATCAACTTGATGCTATTCAAAATCTAAACAGTGAGCAAAGAAGAAAAAATGCTGAGATTCAAAATCGATTAGATGAGCTGCAGATTCAAAATGCTGAACTTGAAAATCAAATTACAGAGCTACAAACTCTGGATAGTGAACTACAAAATCTGAATAGTGAGCTCCAAAATCAAATCAGCGAACAAGAAAAACAACTTCGCAAATGCACTAACTTGGTAAAGATTACAGACGTCAGAATAGAATCTGGTATTCACCCCTATATTGGATTGACATTGTATAACGCGGCTGAGGTAACAATTGAAAACATTGGAATCAATGATGTCAAAGGTTTGACCTTAAAAATAGAACACAGCTCGGCTAGTGAGGGACAAACCCGCAGTCTGGATGTTCTTCGTTCAGGAGAGGAAAGAGAGATACATTGTGCCCTGTTTTCGGTGGTAGGCGTAACTGGATGGGTTACCGTTACTCTGAAGTTAGGTGTAGTCACTATTGACGAATATATCATTCCAAGGTTCCCTCATGCTGGATAACTGATGTCCAGAGTTTCACGTCAGGTGCTATTCTGCTATTGCTTACAGTTGCCATAGCCGCATACAAACGAAGACCACAAAAAACAAGGCAAAAAGGTAAAAACGGACTTCATTGAATATGTAACATCTGTGAGTCTTATGAAAGAGTGGCAGGTCACGCTTGGTGGAGCGCTTGTTATGTTCGCGGCTGGAATCGGCATGTTTTTGTGGGCAAACAGCCTAGACGTTCCCACAACTTTTCTTGAAGTGAATGAGTACGTTCTAGTTTCTGACAGATACTTTGTAACATTCCTAACAGGTGTACTCTTCGTAGGATTCAGCGGCGGATTACTGATCTGCACACTCCTGATTTATCAGCTAGAGAAGAAGCTGGAATCCAAACAGCCAAACACACAAACAAAGAAAACCTAAACAGTCCCATGCATAACATGCCATGAGGTGACCTGCTTGGATGCTTCAGAAGCCGCAAAAAATGCGCTAGAAAACGTTCTTGAAGCCAGAAGAGGCGAAACAATCCTCATAGTCTGCGATGAAGAAAAAGCTGAGGTTGGAGAAGCCTTCGCAAAAGGCGCCGTAGCCCTCGGATTGAACACAAACCTCATGATCCTTGAAAAACCCGAAGAGCCACGAACAGAAATCCCTGCAAAGCTTCAGAAAATTTTGACTCAGAAAACAGACATTTACATCAACCTGCTGCGGGGCAGCCGCGAAGAGACGCCCTTCCGAATAAAACTCATAAAAACTGAAACCAGCAGCCACAGAGCACGGCTGGGGCACTGCCCCGGAGTAACGTATGATATGCTCACTGAAGGCGCCTTAGCCCTCACTGCGGAAGAGCACAAGAGTATGCAGGCTCATGCGGAGAGGCTCATCCACGTCCTCGAAGATACAGTGACAGTGGAGATTCGTAATCCAGCGGGAACCAACCTGACGTTAAGCACAAAGAACAGAAAATTCTTCACGGACACAAAGCTGGACTGGAAAACAATGAAATGGATGAATCTTCCCACTGGCGAAGTGATTGTTGCGCCTGTCGAAGACTCCATGAAGGGGAAACTTGTGTGCGACATGGCTGTTGGCGGAATCGGAAAACTAAGAAAACCCGTGGAAGTGACAGCAAAAAAGGGCAGAGCGGAAAGCGTGCTTTCGCAGGACACGGAACACCTGCGGAGAGTCAAGGAAACCTTTGCTACTGACGACTGGGCGGACGTTGTAGGAGAGTTCGCCTTCGGAATAAACCCAAAAGCAAGCTTTGTGCAGGAGTTTCTTGAGGCAGAAAAAATCTTGGGAACAGTTCATGTGGCTTTTGGAGCAAACACGGACATGCCCGGAGGCAAAAACCCGTCAAGAAATCACATGGACCTGCTTATCTCCGACCCCACAGTAAGGGTGACCAAAGAAAACGGTGAAACAGTCACGATACTGGAGAACGGGCTTTTCCAGGCGTAAAAGATGTCATGGAAGATAAGTTGTGGAACCGTCGATGTTAAAGAACTGCAGCATGCCTAAGGGAATTATAAATTCTCGAATAGGGCAGGCAACGTTGTTTAAGGAATTGAAGAAGATTTTTGAATCGCTTGCGGCGGGGTAGCCGTAACTCGGGAACACTATGCCGTTGGCGCAGTCTGTGAGCGTGTTGAAGACAACGTAATCGTCGCTTGTTTCTTCAAGCATTATTCCATGCCGTATATTGGACACATAATTATCTGTGACCATGTTTCTGTAGCTGTCTCGGGGCTTCATGTTGTCATGTTCCGTGTTTACGCGGATACCGATGGTTTCATAGATGCCATACATCGTCTGCCCGACCACCGTGTTATTGGCGCAGACTGAATAGTTACAGGAGCCAAGCCATATTCCTCCAATGATTTCGCCATCCTGACAGTCTATGGTCACGTGACAGTCAGTAACCAGCAGATTTGTGCCTTCAAAAGCCACTATCCCACCGTTTCGATGCATCCCATAGATTGTGACGTTTCTTATGCAGCCGCCATGAGACGCAACCACGCACAAATCCCAGTTTTCGGCTACAACATCAGTGAAAACTATGTCTTCAACCTTCACATTTTCGCAGGAGATGGGCGGGTCGTTCGGCTGATTCAGGGAAGCTAAATGGATGCCAAACTTTTTGCAGTTTCTAATCCACAACCTGTAGAAATGTAGATACTCTGACGCGTACCCAATATACATGCCCTCTTTTGGCGAAGACTGACTCTGATGGTTATAATCAATTGTCAAATCATGCATAGAAAAATTCACTATTTTTTCTGCAGAATGGATGAAGATTGTATTCGCGTCTGCATTCTGCCGCAGGACAGTAGCTTCGCCTTCTCCGCACAAATCCACAAACGACTTCGGCGCTATAGAATCAGCAAAAAGAACGCCGCAACCAACAGTCACTCGTCCGCCGCCAGCAACCGAAGCCGCATCTATCGCAGCATTCAACACTGCCCCGCCATCGCTTCCCTTTACGCCGCTAACAGCTTCAGACCCCCCAAAAGCCACCAATTGAGTGTCTTCTTGGATGGCTTCCCAGTAACCTCCTGTTTGTCTTACGTGAAAGGCGCCCTGTACGTCTATGGGTTCCCAGATTAGCCCAGTTTCCCCGTTCCCTTCAGATTGTTGAAGAGCAGAATAGTTAAGGAGCAACTCCTTTCTCGCTGCAACGTCCGCCAGATACTGCTGGGTTAGCACATCCAGAGCAAAGAACTCAGGTGAGACAGAGCCTGAATAAACATAACCCCCACGGGTTGTGGGCAGCTCAACAGAAGGCTCAAGACTGTCCTCAACAAAAACGTCACTCTGATTAGAAAATTCAGAACTGTCAGCTGGAACATCATAATCCAAATCTGCCTGAATGACTCCGTCAGCCGCATTCTCAGTGGCTTCCGACTCCACCCGAGACGTTGCTGAAGGCTCCGGCGCTGTCACTGCGAAAACAAATTCTGCGCCCCCACTGGTGACGACACAGAATTGATAGCTGACATTTCTCGAAAACAAGCCAGAAACCTGTATTGTAACACTTTCACCAGCATCCACCACGGAATCTCCAGACACGAAACTGTAACCTGCTAAGGCGGCGCCATCCAATCGAACCTCGTTTATGGAAACGGTGTCAGCTCCAAAATTGGATAATGTGATGTTTGCGTAGGAAGAATCGGGTGCCCACATGCAGCCCGTGATTTGCATGTCCTCAGTTTTGCTGAAAGATGTGTTGACTGACCCTGCAGGTGATGTGGCGGGTATGGTTGTTGCTATTGTGAGGGCGATTAGGGTTATGGCTGGGATAATTGATGTTAGGGTCTTTCTTGACAACCAGTATCATCTGGTATCGTGCTACATGAGACATAATATATAATTTATGAACAGGGAATACCCGAAAAAACCACATCAAAACCCCATTCAGAAAAACCTAGACCGCCACGTCAACTCATTACAGGCCGATTAAAGGGACTTCTCAAGCAGTTTTCTCAGCCGTTCACGGGACTTTTCGTCGATTACCTTCTTGCTGACCAAGCCTTCAAGCACCATAGAGACGTTTTCTTTGTCAACTTCTCCTGTGCGCATCAGCTCATTCAATGTTTCCAGCTCTTTATGGTGTATGGTGTTCTCTCTTCTTGCCATGCAAAACACTACCGCTACAAGAAGGGCTACCAGAGAGGCAAGAGGCAAGACTAGGAAAAGGAATTCGTTAGGATCCATGGCAGTACAGAAGCGGCAATGGGTAAAACGTTTATGGATTCTAGCTAAATATTCGTGATTGTATTCTGCGTCTTCGTCTTCTTCGTCTGGGAAGGAGAAATTGGCGGCAGGAAACGAAAAAGAAATACAGGAAGACATTACAGAACAGGTATAACCGAACAGAACTGTGAAGCGATGCAAGAAAATGGCAGGGATGAACAAATGAAGTATCTACTTATTGTTGGAGATGGAATGGCTGACTATCCTGTTCCTGAATTGGGCGGCAGAACTCCTCTTCAGGCGGCGAACAAGCCAAACATGGACATGATCGCAGCCAAGGGACGAAGTGGGTTGCTCAGAACAGTGCCCGACAGTTTAACGCCGGGTTCAGGCACCGCAATCCTTTCAGTTCTCGGTTATGACCCCACAAGGTTCTACACTGGAAGAGGACCCTTCGAAGCGGCAGCCAGAAACATTCAGTTAGACGAAAAGGATGTGGCTTACAGATGCAATCTCGTCACAGAAGATGATGGTATCCTGATCGATTATTCGGCGGGTCACATAACAAACAGCGAATCCGCTGAGCTGATAGATGCAATACGTCAGAAAATGGAAAAACGGGGCGAAGTGGAGTTTTTTGCGGGTTTAGGCTATAGGCACTTCTTGATTCTAAGAAACTATTTGCACAAAGAAATTGTAGAGTGCACGCCACCCCACGATGCTATAGGAATGGATATTTCGGAGATTCTGCCAAAAGCCGAAACTGCTGATGCAGAGAGCATAGTCAATTTGTTGAAGGGGCTGATTCTTGACTCTCGGAAGGTTCTGGAAGACCATCCCGTTAACGTTGACAGAACAAATTTGGGAAAGAGAGCTGGAAACATGATTTGGCCTTGGGGCGGCGGCAGAAAACCAGCCCTACCAGCCTTTAGAGAAAAGTATGGTGTGGATGGGGTGGTTATTTCTGCGGTTGATTTGGTTAAGGGAATCGGAGTTTACGCTGGAATGAAGGTTGTTGAGGTTCCGGGCGCCACTGGCATGTATGACACGAACTATGAGGGAAAGGCAGCCTTTGCTTTAGAGGCTCTTGAAGACTGTGACATGGTTTTTGTGCATGTTGAGGCGCCGGATGAGGCAGGACACTCCAAAGATTACGAGCTGAAGGTGAAGACCGTAGAGGACTTGGATAAAAGGCTGATTGGACGGCTACTGGACGGCTTAAAGGACGATTACACCATCGCTGTTTTGCCGGATCATCCGACACCCATCAAGATTGGCACGCACACACGAGACCCAGTGCCCTTCGCAATCTACTTGCCATCCGCCGAAGCTGACGGGGTGAAGCGTTTCGATGAAGACTCTGCCAAAAGTGGCGGTTTTGGTTTGCTAGTGGGTGAAGAGTTTATGTTGCGTTTTCTCGGAAAAACGGTTGCAAAGTAACCCTGTTTGTTATTCGATGTATTTTGAAAGCACCTTAGAAACGGACTTCACGGTTGCCTGCAAACCCTTAACAACTATGATCATCTCGTTTTTTGTTTTCGCGGACACCTTCTTCTGTTTCAGCAACTCCACGATCTTGGCTGTTTCCACAAAAATCTGATACTGAAGACAATCCATCTGCTCAGCCCAACGCTTGAAAGCATCCCTGACTTCCACGTCCTCTGAAACACTCATCAGCTTGCACCGCCCTGAACGTAGAGACTGTCAGACTAATTAATCAATCGCGAAAAAACCTCAGCTGGAACACAGTTTTTCTTGCTCGTTTTTTCAGAAAAAAGACTGTTTTCAACAATGTACCTCTATTAGGCTCCTAATATGCTGCCGTTTTTGAGTGGTTAGCGAGTTTAGCTGATACGCATCAAGTTCGTTGCAGAAATTTTGTTGTGGAGTGGTTTCATCACTGTTGACGTAGTTTTGTTTATTTCCAGTAATCGGTTACAGATGCTGTTGCTGTTAGGCAGTTCACAAATAAATAGTATTTTTTTGAGCCGCGATTATTATTTATAAAAGGTAACTGTAATAGAATGGATTCAACACACGACAGTAAACAGAACATAGAGTGAACAGGAAATGAGGATAATCTTGGTGGGATGGGGAGTAGTTGGGCAAAGCTTCGCCCAAATCATCACACAAAGAAAGCAGGAGCTTGCCAAAAAGTACGGCTTCCGCCCCAGAATCGTAGCCATAGTCGACAAGAAAGGCGCAGCCATAAACCCGAAAGGACTGGACCTAGAGCAGATGCTATCCCTCAAAAAAGAGAAGGGAACAGTAGCAGCAAGCAGCACCTATGGACACCCAAACATGACAGCGCTGGAAGCGATAGAGTCTGTTGAAGCTGAAGCCATAGTCGAGGTCACGCCCACCAACATCGAAACCGCAGAACCCGGGCTATCTTATATTAAAGCTGCTTTTAGAAAAGGAAAAAGTGTGGTCACAACAAACAAGGGACCCCTAGCCCTTGCATTACCCGCATTGACAGAGTTGGCTGACTACAACAACGTTTGTTTGCGTTTCAGCGGAACCGTGGGCGCAGGAACCCCGATTCTGGAGTTCGCCAAGAATTGTCTCCAAGGCGACAGAATAGTCGCAGTCAGGGGAATATTGAATGGAACCACAAACTACATTCTCTCTGAAATGGATGAGAAGCACATCACCTTCGATGAAGCCCTGAAGGCAGCACAGAAGCTTGGATACGCCGAGGCTGACCCCACCATGGACGTTGACGGCTTTGATGCAGCCGCAAAACTGGTCATAATGGCGAACTGGATAATGAACAAGAAAGTCACAATAAAAGACGTGAAAATCAGGGGCATCCGAGACGTGTCAGCCAAACAAATTGATGAAGCCGCAAAGAAGGGCTGCACAATAAAGCTCATAGGCTCCATCGCTGAAAACCTAAAAGTGGAGCCGACCCAAATATCCAAACATGATCCCCTAGCCGTGGACGGAGCCCTCAACGCCGTAA
>CAZYJH010000066.1:0-9012 GCA_964647775.1 uncultured Candidatus Bathyarchaeia archaeon | reverse complement strand
GGATGTCTGCTTTTCCAGTTCCCAGAAATGCTTCGGCGTTCCTCCAGGCTTGGGCATCGGAAGCGTAAGCGCTGACGCTCTGAAAAAGTCTGAGACTGCACAGAACAAGGGCTGGTACTTCGACTTCAAGGTGTGGGAAAAGCATCAGAAGAAGCAGGGCACACCCATGACCGCCGTTATTCCCCAGATAGCTGGCCTTAACACGATTCTTAAGATGATAGAATCCAAAGGCGGAAAAAACTGGTTCTTCAATCTTTACGCAGAACGGAACCGCCGAATCAGGGAAGGAGTCCAGAAGCTGGGATTAACAATGTTCCCCAAGAGCGGCTACGAGAGCCCAACAGTGAACTGCGTGAACGCCCCAGCAGGCATCAACGGAGTTACAGTTTACGAGAGGATGCGCGGGGAAGGGTTTGAGCTTGCAGAGGGATACGGAACCATAAAGAACGCTACCTTCCGGATAGGCAACATGGGCTACATCGAATCCGCGGACATAGACTCAATGCTTGAAGTCCTCGAATCTGTGCTGGCTAAGCTTAGGAAGCTGTAGCCAAAAAGTTAAACCTGCCATAAATGCTTAAATAATGCGTTGAACTCTCTCCCTGAGCTAAAGAGCTGTTTAGCATGCGGGACAATTCACGCCTCAGGGGATTTCCCAAAAACCGTTGCCAAAAACAGTATGTTAATGTGTGATTAGACAATGAGCAACCATACAATCCTAGTGTGTGACAACTTCGGCAAAGAGTTTCTTGACCATCTGTCCAAGTTTGGGAAGGTGTTTCAAGCCAGCGACATCGATTACAGTTTGCCCTTAGACAAAGTTACGATACTTGTTGTCCGAAGCAAAACAAAGGTTAACAAGGAACTGGTTGACGTCATGAAAAGCCTTGAATACGTGATAACCGCCACCCACGGCACTGACCACATCGACTTGGATTGTCTAGATGAAAAGGGAATAAAATTCCATAATGTTCCCGCCCAATCTTATGATGTTGCCCAGGGAGTCATCGCATACATTCTGGCGCACTGCACAAACCTTGTCGAAGGCGACAGGTCGATGAAACGGGGAGAATGGAAGAAAACTTCGTTGGTTGGCTGCCGGGTCACTGGAAAAGTTTTGGGCATAATTGGCTGCGGCAAAATCGGACGGGAAGTTGCTAGGCTAGGCTCCGCTCTTGGAATGAATGTTATTGTGTCTGACCCCTGCATTCAAGATGAAACTGTTACCCTTGTTTCACTGGACCAGCTTCTCCGGACATCCGATTTCATAACCGTTAACTGTCCCCTAACCAATGGAACCTGCGGTCTGATCGGAAAAGCTGAGATTGCAAAAATGAAGGATGGCGCATTTTTGGTGAACACTGCGAGAGGCGGCATCATAAACGAGGAGGCGCTGCTGGAGGCGGTGAGGTCTGGAAAAGTTGGGGCAGCCTTGGACGTTTTTGTTTCCAAAACTCCCTTCGAGGATGAAGTGGCTAACAGCCTGATTAAGAGTGAACTGGTGATTGCGACGCCCCACAGTATCGGTCAGAGCCACGAAGCAATCGACGAGAAAGGCGAAGGCGTAATAAAAGCCATCAAAGAGCACGTTAACGCCAAAAAGCGTAACCAGAAAGCATAGAAGCCCGTTCTAGACGTCACCTCTCTTTTCTGTTGTTCAGCATCTTCAAAATTCATGCTTTTAAGCAACTGCAGCTTCTACTATAGTTGTTACCTGGTAGTGGGGTTACCTGTTTGCATGAAACAGTTTATGATGCAGCGGAAAGAATAAAGCAACTCAAGGTTCAGGGTGCCCGAAACGTGGCAATAGCCGCCATAAACGCCATCGAAGAGGGCACAAAAGAATCAGATGCGAAACACAAAGACGAGTTCATGAAGGAACTGTCAGACGCTAAAACGGTTCTTTTTGCCTCCAGAGAAACAGAGCCTCTGATGAGGAACGCCATCCGCCACGTCATCCACGCCGTAGAAAACAGTGACGAAACCTCAGTCACGGAGCTGGTGGAGCTGGTTTCGCAGGTTTCCGGCAGCTTTTTGGAGAGCCTTGAAAGGTCAAAGAAAAAGATTGCTTCGGTCGGCTCCAAAAGAATCTCCGACGGTTCAAAGGTTCTTACTCACTGCCACTCTTCAACAGTCACCAACATGTTAAGAAGAGCCAAGCAGGACGGAAAATCGTTTAAGGTTGTCTGCACCGAGTCGCGTCCTGTCTTTCAGGGCAGAATCACTGCCAAGGAGATGTTGGATGCGGGAATCGAAACCACCCTGATTGTCGATTCTGCTGTGCGGTATTTCATGAATGAGGTTGACCTTGTGGTGGTGGGCGCCGACGCCATAACATCTGAAGGCAACGTCATAAACAAGATTGGAACAAGCATGGTTGCCCTCGCCGCTAAGGAGGCAAGAACGCCCTTCTATGTGGTTTCTGAGCTTCTGAAGTTTGACCCCGCCACAGTCCATGGAGACTACGAGACAATCGAGGAAAGAAGCCCCACCGAAGTCTGGAATGATGCGCCTTCAGGCTTGACCATAAGAAATCCTGCCTTTGACGTGACAAGAAGAGAGTTCATCCACGGAATCATCTGCGAAGAAGGCGTCATATCTCCTGACTCTATAAGCGAGCTGGTGAACAGGAAGCACCCGTGGATATTCGAAGTAACCTGACTGGGCTGTTTTACTCTTTTGGGGTGTTCGGCTTTATGATTCTGATCTTCTTTTCCAGCGCTACAAGCTTCTCTTCCAGCTTTTTTATGTTGACGGCGTAACGTTCTAGCCGTTTTCCGTCTATGGCGATCCAGCAGGCGATGGACACTCCGGAGAGCCCCAGTATCAGATAGTAAACGTAGAGGGCTAGCATCCACTCTTCCAGCTGCCCCCATAGACTGTTCAGGACGTAGACTGTCGCAAAAATCATGATTACGAAGTTCAGCAGATGAAAATATGCCAAAAAAGTCCGCATCCTCATCCGCTTCATCCTCTCCTTCAAATAGTTCATTGATTACCGCTTAAAGCTTTCCCGCGTATACCTGATAAAGACGGTACAGAACAGTCATAAACCCGTTCACTGTCCCGTTCAAACGTTATTGCACCTAAAACTTTTTAGCCAATTTTGACTAGTCTGTTGAACAAGACAGGCCGCAGAACATGCGGCAAAGAGATTAAACGGAGACATGAAAACTCTTGACTACTTTACGGGACCTCCGAGAAAAGATTGCGAAGCTGGAAAGCGAGAAAGCTGACCTTCTGGCGGAACTGGAGGAACTCAAAGAAAAGGCAGAAACACAAGCCACCAACCTCGAAGAGGAAGTAGCTCAGCTGCGAGAAGAAGCAGAATCCCTGAAAGAAATGCTTGACATCCTCTAAAAAACCCCGTTCCCCCCGCAGGCACAACCGAAGCCAGCAAACGTTACACAGAAGACACCCTAACCACTAAACGCCCATTCATATCAGGCGCCTAATAGCAGAAGATAATGAAACTTTTTGTATAGACTAGACGCGCGTATACCCCCTAGTAATCTGCTCGTTCATTGTCGATTGTTTTCAAGAGTTTGTTAAGGATTTTTCCTTTTGTTCTCAATTCTTGTTCTGTAATCGTCTGTCCCATTGGGCATAATTTATCAACCGTAGCACCTTTGTTTTCCATATACACTACAGGATAAATGTAACAGCCTAGAGGTCTATTCTCATAAATTTGGCATTTCTTATCAGCACGGCTGTAGAAATAGCAATAACCGTCAACGTTTCTGAGCCGAGCCCCCTCCTCATCTATAACTGCAAACTCTTCTAAGCAATAACCCTTCTTTTCTAACCTTTCGATATCCTCGCTTGAAAGCTCCATCATAGTTTCTTGGCAGCATATCCCACAATTTGAGCAACGCACTAAAAGCAGATCTCCAACACAACATAACAAGAGACAACTAAATTATAACTAATTTGGGTTCTGGGGTTAAAATTTAACTTTTCTCTCCCTGTTCTCTTCTCTGCTGTTCTGTTCTTTGTGCTCTCTGCATTCTACTCTCTACAAGAAAAAATATTGAAGCTACAAGTTAACCCCCAAACCCAAACGCCCGTGCGTGTATTAATTCATACGCATCCACGTACGTACGTGTGTGCTTTACCGCCCGCTCCCTCGCTCGCCCGCCTGCTCACCCATACGCCAAAAAAATAAAGACGAACAAAGTGAATTGAATGCGCGCGCGATTTAACCTTTTGATCCTATTGCGTCGTTGATTTGTTTAGCCGTTGCTTCTTTGTCATCAACTTCGAAAACGATCTTTTTATATCGTTCATGATCAAGAGAGACAGTGATACATTTATCAGGGTCATGCATCTCAAAGAACATCATCCCGTCAGAGGATAAGAATCTTCCATCTTTAACCACTCCGGGAATTCTGGCACCTACAACTTTCAACTGCCTGAATGGCTGCCATTGTACCTTCTCTGTAGATACAGATAACGCATGTTTCAATGGGATGCTTACGCTTCTTTTTATGCTGAGAATTTCGTCAATCCCATGCAACTCGAAAACAAGATTCCCATCCTCTATCTTGACAGTGCCAACCATCTCTTTTTCACCAGTCGCAAAAATTCACAACTATTACATACAACGAGACATAATATACAGGTTGTGATTGCGAGCCGCAGTGCGTACTAGGCTGTTTAGAAATTAATTTGAGGGTTGGGGCATGCTGTGAGTGATTCTGAAAAGTTGATGGATATACATTTAAGCTATTGTTATCATGAGTTGATTCAATTTGTTTGCAGTCAACTCTTTCATACTATTTGAGAGATATTAAGCATAAGTGGAGGTGAACCACAAAATGACTGATATGGTCGTACTTGCGTTTGACAGTGAAAATGGGGCAGATCAGGGACGACAGAAACTGGTAGAACTGAACGATCAATACGTGCTTAATCTTGTTGATGCGGTTGAGGTTGTTCGGCATGCGGATGGCAAGATTAAGATGAAGAGTATTCGCAACCTAACCGGTGCTGGAGCAATGGGTGGCGCTTTCTGGGGACTACTTTTTGGTATTCTATTTCTCATGCCAGTGTTCGGAATTGCTGTCGGAGCAGTATCAGGCGCTATTGCGGGTCACTTTGCGCATTTCGGCGTTAGCAGAGAGTTCTTGAAGCAGATCGAAGACACGGTAAAACCTGGAACCTCTGCTCTTGCAATAATAGCCACAAACGTTACCGTCGACAAAGCGGTTCAGGTACTCAGCCCACTTCATCCGAAAGTTATTCGCAGTTCTCTATCAACTGAGCAAGAAGCAAAACTCAATGAAGCTTTTGGCTCACATGTAAAGTAATCCAACCCGGAAAATCAAGCCTAAGAAAATAAGTTTCTTGGTTGCAACCTTTTTTATATAATTAACTTGACTGGGTATCCACATTGGAATAGTCCGTATTAAAGTTCGTATTTGAGGATAGCTGACATACGTACACAGTTTAATTTGATAGCTTCCAGTCGAAAGTCATTTTAGGTTCTGAGAATAATAATTACGATGCAAGTAGATGGGGCAATTCTGATGAAAGATAAAAATGTCATAAGGAACGTTCTTGTTCCGGTAGATGGTTCTGACTTAAGCCTTCAAGCCAACAAGACAGCGGTAATTGTTGCCAAAAAGACAGGAGCAACTGTAACAGTTCTATATGTTATACATGACGTGGAGCCGTACTTTGATTCGCTATCTGCGGCGCATCAAGAAATGGAATACTATATTCCGCAGAGCACTATAAATGAGATTCTTGATTTCAGAAAAAAGGAAGCAAAAAAAGTAATAAAGCAGTCACAGGATTTCTTCAAAGAAGAAGGGGTATCAGTAAAATCAAAAATTCTTACGGGGTTTGACGAAGCAGATATTATAATCGAGTTGTCAAAAAACGATTATGACCTAATTATTATGGGTGCCCATGGAAACAACGAGAAGAGTCCTTACGAATTGGGAAGCATAACCAAGAAAGCTATAAGGCATACTACATGCCCCATACTATTCGCAAAGAAGGCTTGCTCTCTATCTAATCTGCTTATATGCCTTGACGGGTCAAAAAACTCAATTAACACCCTTGATTACGCGGTTAAACTTGCTGAGAAAGTCTCCTCAAAACTCACTTTACTTAATGTGCAAGAAATCCCATCATACGGGCATTTATCACCCGATTCGCAGTCAATCTTCGAAAAGTTGGGTTCACAAATTATTGCTAATTCGTTAGGTGCTATAGGAAAAAAAGGGTTAGAATCTACAAAGAGAGTTGAGTTCGGTATTGTCGCGAACCGTATCGTCGAGATTGCTGAAGTGGAGAATCATGACCTGATTGTTCTAGGACACAAAGGGCTTGGGATTGTTGAACGATTTTTGTTGGGAAGCGTAAGCGATAAAGTGAGCCATAAGGCGAAATGTTCAGTTTTAATATTTCCATCAAAACATGAATAGTACCATTTTTTCCTTCCTAAATTTCTTTGAGGATACCTTCTTTATACATTCCTGTTCCATTACTGTACCTTTCCGTTATTAGGGGTAAAAAGTGGTGTGAACCTCCAATTAACAGTAGTTAGTCGTATGGCTCGTCGTCCGTGGTTGGTTGGGGTTAAAATTTAACCTTTTTATATTCTTACTAGCGAGAATGCGTTTGTATACAAAGGGTTAAATCGGGGTATGTTGTATCTAACTTTTCAATCGAAGCCCATGCCGGAGAACTGAGAGTATAGAAAAAAGCGGTTTTCATTCTGGGGAATTATCATGAGAAAATTATTTATCACCATCTCCATAATAGCCATCATTTCCATCGCCGCAATTATTATTGTATTAACCAATCAACATGCTCAGGAAGGACCATACGAACCATCATCCAACGACGGCACAACAGTTGTCTACAAGACAGTGAATTTTATTGACGGCAAAGGCATAGGCACCAAAGCTTTCAGCATGTTAATCCCAAGCGAATGGCAATCCGAAGGCAACATCGAATGGATACTGGACAACCCTGCGATGCCCGTTGCAGGAGATTTCAGAGCTTGGAACCCTAACGGCACCGAAGAATTCCATCTATTCCCAAATCAGGCTTTCTTTTCTTCCGATAATCCGATGATTCAACAAACTTTCCCGTCGGGAACACGCTACTTTGGGGCTTTGGTTCATTCTCCTCTAGGACCGATAGATGCGTTGAAGGAGATTGCTTTGCCCATGTTTAGGGGTGACGTAGATAATCTGCAGGTAATCAGTCAAGAAGAATTGCCTGAAGTAAGTAGTTACTTCAAAACTGGGACAGACTCTGCAACAGGAGTGGTTACGTCTGCTGAAGGGGGCAAAATAAGGGTTGAGTATACTCTAAATGGTGTGGTGTTTGAGGATGAGATTTATTGCATTATTCAATCTCAGGATATTCCAGTCCAAACAATCTATGGGACAACCAGAAACATCAACTGGTACATGACCTACATCGAATCGTTTCGGGCTGAGAAAGGGAAACTTGATTCCCAATCAAAAATGTTCCAGACAATATCATACTTTGCCAAAACTGACGTAAACTGGCTAAACAAATACAACCAAGTAGTAGAATACCTAATACAGCAGCAGATTCAGCATATTCAAAGCCTCGGGCAAATAAGCAGCATCGCTAGCCAAACAAGCAACGACATCAGCGACGCAAACTTCCAAGCATGGCAGCAAAACCAGAACGTGAAAGATGAACTAGCCAACGACTTCTCAAACAGCATTCTCGGAATCGAATCCTACCAAAACCCAATCGACGGCAATACAGTAGAACTTCCATCAGGCTACAGCAGCGCATGGACCAACAGTCTAGGAGAATACATTCTGTCGGACTCCCCAAGCTACAACCCAAACATCGAATCTAATCTGGATTGGCAACAGATGTCGCCGTAAACGTTTGTGCCGAGGATATTCCATGTCTTGTTAGGCGTGTACCAATGTTTATCGCAACCATTATATCATAGAAACTTCCAATCAGGAAGGGTGTAACCATGAAAACTTATGCTCTGGTCACATTGCTTTTGGTTTCAGTTACAGTTTTTGCTTCTTTGAGTTTTGTTTCTCAGGCGAAAGCAGACGGAGATGTGATTATTTTGTCAGACACGATTTACCAGAATTATGGTTATGCGCCGTTCTCCATTGATAAAGGCGATTACATCGTTGCGGGTGAAGTGCAAAACACTGGCTCTGAGGCATTACACTTCAACATAACCGCGACATTCTATGATGCGGATGGAAACGTTGTTGGCTCTTCGTTTATTTCTGATAAGTTCTCAGAGACTTCTCCTTGCTATTTGCATGTTTTGTTACCCGGCAAAAGATCGCCCTTTACCGTTTGGTTGTCTAGATTTGACGAAACGGGAGCTTTCAGGCTGGTTGATCATTACAGCTTAGAGGTGGCGACTTCTCCGCCCGTGGTTTACCACACTGGTTTAGCAATAGTTTCTAGTAGTTCACATGAGGCTGGCTCATCTTTGTATATTGAGGGTGATTTGAAGAATATAGGAACCGACTATATCGATGGATATAATGTTTTTGCAACATTCTACAAGGAGAACGGTGACGTACTGGCCGTGTCAATGGAGAGTACCGCTTACACTTTAGATGATCCGTCCACTGACGAGAGCGGTTTTCCGCCAAATCAGACTTCTATTTTTTCTGTTTCACTCAATGGCTTTAATGAGGGTGGAAGACTTGAAGAGGTTTCTAGATATGAGTTGACGGCTGAAGGAGTTGATTACAGTCTGTGGACTAATGATGGACAGCTAATCAGTCCTGAAGTAGTCTACGTGTTGGGTATCGTACAAGAACCTGTGGGACAGGATCAGACAGAGGTTTTTCCATACATTGTTTACGCGGCAGTAGCTGTAACGATAGCTGTTCTGTTGATTGTGGCATTTCTTGTGACGAGAAGACGAAAGAAAGGAAGTTTACAGAAATAAACGTGATTCCTTTGGGTTTGGTGTTAAAATTTAACCCCTAATCTGTGAGATTAAGGCGTTTTAAAAATGCTTTGGGT
>CAZYJH010000065.1:0-9023 GCA_964647775.1 uncultured Candidatus Bathyarchaeia archaeon | reverse complement strand
TAGACAGCATGGCTGCCCGCTACGCCATCAACAGAGCCTGCATCAAACTTGGCGTGCCCTACGTTTTCGGCGCAGCAATAACAACCAACGGAAACCTGTCCACCATAGTTCCGGGAAAAACAGCGTGCCTCGAATGCTTCTACGGCAGCCTTGACGACAAAAAGTTGCCCAAATGCGGCGTAGTGGGGGTTCACCCGTCTCTCGTGAACATAATAGCAAGCCTAGAAGTCAGCGAAGCAATCAGGATACTCACCGGAAAGCAGCCCCGCTTAGCAAACAGGCTTCTCCATTTTGACTTGGATGAGATGGAATTCAACGAAATCTGCCTCTCAAAGGTTGACTCCTGTCCAGTATGCGGCTCCCATCCGTCTGGTTCTCCGATGCCCCTGAAACGGGAACTGGTTGAAGAAATCTGCGGGCGCAAAGGCAAGAAAGTGTTTGTTGTTGTTCCGGAAAAGAAGTTTGACCTTAACCTTGTAGCGTTGAAGGATTACTTGAAGAGGAAAGGGTTCAGCATCAAAGTTGAAGCAGAACTCGGGCTAACCTTTAATCTGAAAGATGTTAAGGCGAGTGTCCTCAAAAGCGGAATTGCCATCCTCGAAGGCATCAAACAAAAAGATGAAGCCCTCAAGTTTTTCAGCGAATTAACAGGATACCGCTAGCGCAGATTCCAGAAAAAAGACTGTTTTCAACAATGAACCTCTGTTAGGCTTCAAATATGAATGCAAACATTCAATAATTTTGCTGGTGCGGGGGACGGGATTTGAACCCGTGGAGGCCTGCGCCAGAGGATCTTAAGTCCTCCCCCTTTTCCTAGGGGGTCCATGTTGACCCGCTACTTAGACCTGGCTCGGGTACCCCCGCCACCCAGATATTCACAACGTACCTTCGACATAAATGTTACCTGACCAAAAGGCAACGGCGTGACCGGCAGCAGCTGATGACGTTTTTGTTGTGCACGTTTGTGCTGTTTTCTGTGCGTTAGGGTTATAACAGTCAATATGCAAGAAATGTTTTGGCGGGAAAAAATCTGGGCGGGTATAGAAGGCTGTTGCAGCGTTCTACCGAAGCCTAGCTTGGACAGGGCACGAACAGCAGAGAATGCTGGTGAATGCCTCCTAACAGGGAACTGGGAGTGAGCTCGGGGTCACGGGTTCGAGTCCCGTCCCGCCCGCCACCAAAAAACGTAACGTTCCGTGGGAAACAAGTATCGGAAAACTTGATTAAAAAAATGGGTTTATCTTAGTTTGATGCTTAGCCAGCCTCTTCCGCCCTTTTTTTGTTGCTGACTCTTTTTTGGAGCCTTTTTGGGCGGAACATATCTGCTAGCTCGGGTTGTGGTTTTCTGTTTGCGTACGTTGTTTCGGATGAATTTGCCCCATCCGCCTATTGTCGCGTTTGGAGGAACCACTTTTTCTGCGTCAAGCTCAAGATACTCTTTCACTATGTCAAAGAATTCCAGAGGCTTGAAGTCTCTTGTTGCCATAATCACTGTTCCCTGCTCGACAAACAGCTTCGAGTAGTCGTTTTTAGCTATGCCTTCTGCTCTCACCTTGTCATCTAGCCGATTTCGCCACAAATCTTTCCAATCAGTTCTTAATTCGTCAACGAATTCTTTCATGTCATTGGTTGCCATTGTTTGGTTCCTCCCTGCACCTGCGGAGTCGGATTCTTTGGTGTCCGTTTTGGTGCTTGGATTCTTTGCTGCTCTTTGTTTTTCGTGAATATAAAGACATAAGAAAAGAACTTCCATACCTGTTTTCTGTAACTAAGTTATAGAACTAAACTCTAGAAAACATGCAGGGGAAGGGCGCGAAGAATAATCTGAAGAACAAATTCACAACACATTTATGCACTGTAACAACAACCTCAAATCCCCAGAGGAGAACAAATGTCAGCTATCGACGATATTCTGTGGCTACTCAAAGACGGCAAATGGCACGACATAGAAGACGTCACACAAAGTGTTGCACTGCCAAAATCTAAAGCAGAACTGGTCATCAGCTTCCTAGGCGAATACAACTTCATCCAGCTAAACGAAGGCGTTAAAAAAATCAAAATTCAGCCCTCAATGCTCGAATTCATTGAAGGAATTCAACGCCTTGAAGAAACAGGAACTTAAACAATCAGCCCTTTAACGGCGCAGCAATTTTGTGTTTAAGCATTTTTAGCATAATCCGCAACAGCACTTCAAGCACATATTAAATTAAAGTTGTTAAATCAGCAACTAAGAAATAGATGAGCGAGCTTTGATTTACTTCAGAAAATGCTTTTAAGTGGTTTGGAATGCCAGAAACATCCACGGGAACAAACGAGTTCAGATACGCCGTCGACACGGAGCTTTCCCGCGGAAACGTAATTTTTCTTCCTGAATTCTTGAGACGCAATTATCTGCTTCAGCAGGAAAAGTACAGAGCCTTCAGAAACGTCCAAACCGTCACCGAAAACAGTGAACATTCTCTTTCGTACAGAGTTGTGGTGCCGAAGACAACACAGTATGTGGATGTCGTGGTGAAGGCTGATGCTCCAATAGAAGTAACGATGAGATGCAGCGACGCCGGAATTTCAAAAACTTTCCTTGATCAACTGTATGAAGACCTGTTTCTGATGCTTCAGCTGTTCGAAGACGAAATCCGCCAGACCACACTATATCTTGCGTTTATGCCGGGCGAAAAAATAGTTCCACAAAAAGAACAAAGAGGCGTGATTGGAAGAATCTTCACAGAATCCATGCTGCCCCTTTACGTCATGTTAACTGCCTTAACCTTTGTTTTCTTCTGGATATTCGGCGTCTACGGACCCCTAGTTTATGTTATTCTAGTGTTTGCCTTGTCGATTTTCTCAGGAAAGATCGTTGGCAGAAGCGGACAGTGGACCATCACAGAAAAACAGCAAGAAATAATCCTGCTACAGTACAATTTTTCGCCTGAAAAGTTCGAGGGCTTCAGAAGCAGATACGCCAAAAACATCTCTGAAATCAGAAAGAGAATATACGATGCTTCTGTTGCTGTCGGCAAGGCACCTGACTGCAGAGTCTCAAGCGGAATTTTCTCAGAGTATGGCATAGACTGTAAAGCAGAAAACCTGTCAGTTAAGAGAATCAACGTTTACCAGCTTGTGAAGAAGGCGGTTGAAAAGTTTGGTCTTCAAATCCCAAAAATTGTGGTCTCTAACACCATAATTCCGAACGCTGCGGCGGCTGGTCCCAGCGCCAGTTTAGGAACTGTTTTGATTACCACCGGAATCTTGACGCAGCTTGAAGAGGATGAACTGTTCAGCGTGATCGGTCATGAGATGAGTCACCTGAAAGCTCATGACCCCCTGGTTATGTCTTCCATATCCAGCGTGGAGTTCCTGCTGCGGTTTTACGTTTTCTTGCCCTACATAGTTGCCTTTGGTCTAATATTCTTCTGGCTTTACTTCATGGTGGCTATTGGGCTCATATACTTCTTCGGAAAGTTTCTGGAAGGCAGAGCAGACTTGGACTCCGCCAAGGTGATTGGTCAACCAAAAGTGTTGGCAGACGCGTTAAGGAAGATAGGCTTCAGAAGACTGTTTCCCCTCTACAAGAGGGAACCCGAATTCAGAGGCTACCGCAGGTCAGAGTGGCTTCGTTTTGATCCGCATCCCCCAACTTATCACAGAATTGCGCAACTTGAAAACCTCGAAGAGCCGGAGAAGATAGAGCACACCTTCCTCAGGACTGTCAAAGACAATCTGAAAGGTTTTCTCAGGGCGTAGCCTTCACCAAACACGGTTTCGGGCGAAACTGCGAAAACAACTTAACTACAGCTTAGCCGATAATATGGCGGGGCAGCCACTATGATATCTGATTCGCTGAAGCTCTTCGCCAAACTGTTTACGGTGATCATAGCTGTTTTCATGGTTTCCTTTTATCTCCTCGTAATCTTTTTGGAGCCAGCACTGTTCTATTTCACGCCTGAAGGAGTAAACGCCACCACAGTTAACTTTTCAACTCTGACAGTATGGCTCCTAAACATTCCAGTGCGCGTCTACACAGGACTTAACCTAGGCACAATCTTCTTTGGTCTCTGGATAGTCTTCGCTGTAAGCTTTGTTGCGGCTTGGAAACTCCGAAAAAGCCTTCCCACAGTACTAAAAGAAAGCGCCGCCAAACCCGCAAGAAAACTTTTTAGCAACTGCCTCTTCGCAATGCCCATCATAAACAGCATGACGTTAATTGCGGTTATAGTACTTCAGAGCATTCAAGAGGTTGGAGGCGTCCCAACCGGAACGTCCCCGGTGCATGGCGATGCCTTCATGGTTCTTTTTGAGCTGTCATACTCTGCTGTGGTCGAGGAAATAGGTTTCCGGCTTATTCCAATCGGAGCATTCCTCATCCTCTATCTGCTCATAATCAGGAAAAAAGAAGTGGCGTTTTCTTTTGGACAGAAAATCAAGCTCTTCTTTGCGGCACTCATGTTTCCAGACACGGCAAAGAGGATGGTTGGCGCAAAAACCGTGGCTGAGCATGGATTCAGGGGCGGAGTCAGTTTAGGCGAGTGGGGCGTAGTCGTTTTTACGGCAGCAATTTTTGGTTTGGCTCACTATAACCCCGGAGTTAGTTGGGAAATCGGAAAAATCAGTTCCGCCGCCTTCACAGGTCTAGTTATTGGCTTAGTTTACCTAGTCTACGGCTTTCAATCATCCATAATTATGCATTGGTTCTTCAACGTTTACGCTAGCACTTACGTTCTTCTTTCAGACACATACGCGATTACGCTACCCTTTGCCAACACAGTGTGGATAATCACATTAGCGGTAGGAATCCTCGGTTGGGTAGCAGTAGCAAACTTGGGAGCCCTTAAACTAATCAAAGCCATCGAAAAAAGAGACAAAAACAAGCAGAACCAAGCTACTTTGAGTCCGTCAGTATCTCCTCTGTGAGGCTGCTGATTGGAATAGTGCGTTGTTCGCCTTTGTTCATATCCTTTAGAACCACTTTCTTTTCTTCAAGTTCCTTGGGACCAACAATCACAGCGTAGGCGACGCCTCTTCTATTAGCATCCGTCATAGCTCTTGAGATGGAACGCCCCATAACCGCGACTTCCACAGGCAACCCGCTGCTCCGGAGCATGGCAGACAGCTCCAGCGCCTTAGCCATAGACTCGTCTTTGACCGAGATAACCACGACGCTTCTTTCCTTCAAGGTTTTTGGGGGGTGCTTCTGTTTTTGGAGGGCTAATACGATTCGGTCGATTCCCTGTGCAACGCCCACCGCGGGAATCGGTTCTCCGCCGAAGAGTTGAATGAGCTTGTCGTAGCGTCCTCCGCCGCCCAAGGCAATGTCGAGCCCCGGAATGTAGGACTCGAAGATTATGCCTGTGTAGTATTCTAGACCACGGGCGAAGCCGGCTTCCACTATAACATCAAGCTGTGCTCCGCTGTCTCTTGTCAGTTCAAGGATTTTCCAAAGATTTTCGACAGCGGCAACGGCGCTTCCGTAATCCTGAACAGTGTCTTTCACGTTTTCAAGAACTTTGAAGGCGTTCTCGCTTCTTGTTTCGAAGAGGCTCTCCAGAACAGCCAAACAGTTATCCGAAACGCCTGCTTCACGCGCAACAGTGAGGGCGTCTTCCCACAGTTTCTTGTCCAGCAGCTGCCTGACGCTGTCCTGTTTTGCTTCATCCAGCCCCTCCTGATCCAGTATTCCCTTGAGGATTCCTGTGTGACCAACCTTGAAGCGGAAGTTTTTTAGTCCCAGTTTGGTGAGCAGGTCGTTGGTGAGTGTGAGGATTTCTGCGTCTGCTTCTGGTCTGCTGGAGCCAAAAAGTTCGTAGTTGGCTTGCCAGAACTCTCGGAATCTGCCGTACTGGGGCTCGTCGTAGCGGTATAGGCTTCCTGTGCTGAAGAGTCTCATGGGCTTCGGCTCATTCCTTAGCTTAGATGCTACCAGCCGCGCAACAGAGGCTGTGAATTCTGGGCGCATAGCAACTTTCCTGTCTCCCAGGTCCTTGAAGGTGTACATTCGTTCACGGATTTCTTCGCTGGTTTTAGCTGCCAGCAGGTCGTAGGTTTCTAGGACTGGGGTTATGATTTCTTCGTAGCCGTAGAGTTTAGAAAGTTCTCTGGAAACCTGTTCAACGTGCCGCATTCTCTCAGCGTCTACGGGCAGCAGGTCTCTCATTCCGCGGACAGTCTTGAACATTCAATCTCACCAACATTATTTCAGGTTAAGTTCTGAAAGAGAATAGTAAACGATTTCTCCTCTACGGTTTATGACCGCGAGTATCAGGTTTTTCTTTAGGTTCTGGACGTACCGCTGGGTTCTTGCCAGCTTCTCTAGGGTGACGGGCTGCCCCTCCTGTATTCCAAAGATGAGGTGCTTGGCGGTTTCTTTGCCGTAGTCTCCTCTTTCGTAGATTCGGAAGTCGATTCCCAAGCCGAAGCCTTCCCGCGTCACGTATCCGCGTCCCCTCAGGTCCCTGTAGATGAGGTATCTGACCCAGGCGTCCTTGTCAACCTGCTGGAAACGTTTAAGCAAGTCCTGAAAAGCCAGCTTCTTTCGGGTTTCTTTGTCTGTAACCGTTATTGCTCCTTTGCCTAACAGAAACAGGGCTTCATAGAGGGTGAGGCTCAGCTTGCCGTCTTCATCTACGCCGTAGCCTTTAGACGAAAACTCTTCCCTTCCCTCCTTTGACGAAACGGTGACGGCTGTTCCTTTCATGGAAGCTTCAACAGGAGCCACAACAGCAGCATCTTTTGGCTTCTCAGCCTCAGCTTTATCCGACGCCAAAACCTTTCAATCCTCTACCTATCCAGCCTATCTCACGGTCTTAAGATTTTAATCTTTAGCTGACCAGAAAATGGTTCAGTGCCCAGAACTGAAAACGACGGGGTGTCCACAAGATTCTTGGGCGCTTTTCTTTTGATTAAGTTAAGATGATTTGCTGGTAGTTTAGGAAGCCGTTTATCATCAGGTTTGCTGTGTGCACCAGCGCGATTATCACGAAGTCTTTTGCGAAGGAGTTGCCGAGTCTAAGCAGGGTGTCCAGTTCAGTGTTTGAGCTTCTGAAGAGGGCGTTTCTGTGCTGGACCAGACGAAGCGACAGGAAAGCAATCAACGCTCCAAGGACTACAAAGTAAAGAAGGCTTAGCTGGAAGAGGATGCCCACCAGAACCATCAGAGGAACCAGACAGTAGCCAACAAGGACTGTCAAAAGAAAGCCGCGTTTGAAGCCCAAAACAACCACCAAGGTTCGCGCGTTTGAGGCATGGTCTGATTCGTAGTCAGCCAAGTCCTCCCAGAGACTGTTCGCTGCCGTGGACAAGCCTATGAGAAGCACCAGAACCAGCAGTTGAAAGGAGAAGGTGTTGAAGAAGGACGCCACAATGAGAACTGGCACAGCGCCCACAGACACGTTCACCAACGGCTTCAATATCGTTTGTCTGAGGCGAAAAGGCGGCACCGAATAAACGACGCCGGCAACGATTCCCACAAAAACAAAGACGGTCACCAACTGAATTCCGGTTATGACGCCTAAAGCCATCGACAAAACGAATATGGCTAAGGAGATGTAGAGCCCGAACCTTCCAAGGCTCCGCGTAAAGTTTGCCCTGAAGGAATCGGATTTTATGTCCAAGTCCACGTCGTAAACGTTGTTGATCGCGTCTACTCCACTCCACAAACAAAACGCGACAACGCCAAGATATGCCGCCTCCGTAAAGGTGGGGTTTCGGGCAACCAGAAACGTTGCACCCATAGCAATCATAAACAGCATAAGACCTCTTTCGACAGAAATGAAAGAGAGAAAGCCTTTGACACGGTCAAGCATAACGTCTAGGCAGGAACATACAATAAAAAGATTATGCAAGAATAGTCTGTGAAGTTCTTGTCACGGTTATTTTCTTGTGAAAATTCGTCACCTGTCTAATTCGCTAGGCAAAGAAGCTTATTATAAATAAAATGACACCGCTAACAAGCAAAGCACAGCCGATTAATTTACGATACGTAACAAAGGGACTATCCCTATTGACGAGCCCCCAAGCCCTCAACAGGAAAATCAAGCCTAAAACAAAAAAGATGAAACCAACAACTTGCAGTAAATTGTCTGCCATTTTTGTCACTCGGTCTTGATTGGTTTTACGTGGATTACGAGTTGTGCCAGTTCACATTAAAGACTTATGCAATAAACAAACAGAAAAGTCAAACAAAAACTGGTTAATGACAAACAAGTTAACACTATCTGGGCGCCTAAAGACTTTTAAGACAGACTGGTGTTGGCTTTTTAGAGGTTGTAAAATGAGGGATCGTTTCCTCTATCGATAAGGCAGTTCAGTCATTTACTCCAAGTTTTGTTAGCACAGCCTCTTGCAAAAACGTTTTCGCTCAGTCAAAACAGAGCATTCCATATGCTGTAGCGGATAGATTTATATGGAAACTACAGATTGAAAGTGACTTACCATGAACATTATAGAAAAGATCTTAGCTAACGCTTCAGGAAAAAAGCATGTCTCCCCAGATGATATCGTAGAGGCAAACATTGACGTGGCAATGACCCACGACCTAACGGGTCCATTAGCCATCAAATCATTCCGAGAGATTGGAACCAAAAAAGTCTGGAACAAAGACAAAGTAGTCATAATCCTGGACCATCTGGTTCCAGCCAGCTCCGTGATTTCAGCAGGCTTACACAAGATTGTGAGAAACTTCGCTGAAGAACAGAACATCGAAAACTTTTATGATGTGGGCAGGGGCGGAGTCTGCCACCAAGTCATGCCCGAGCAGGGACACGTCCGACCCGGAGAAGTGATTGTTGGCTCAGACTCTCACACATGCACTTACGGAGCCTTCGGCGCCTTCGCAACCGGAATCGGCTCAACAGAGATGGCTGCCGTATTCGCAACCGGCAAACTGTGGTTTAGGGTGCCTGAAGTCATCAAAGTTGACGTGAAGGGCAAATTCCAGAAGTGGGTGACAGCCAAAGACATGACCCTGAACATAGTGGGCAAGATTGGCGCTGACGGCGCAATCTATAAGGGACTGGAGTTCGGCGGCTCCA
>CAZYJH010000064.1:0-9176 GCA_964647775.1 uncultured Candidatus Bathyarchaeia archaeon | reverse complement strand
AGCACCAGACTTTGAAGAGTTTCGCGGGGCTTGTTGACCAATGCGAAGACTATGGGATACCCACCATGGCAGTAACCGCGGTAGGCAGAGAACTAGAGAAACGTACAGCCAGATACTTGGGGCTATGCTCCCGGATTGCGGCTGAGCTGGGTGCCCGAGTAGTCAAAACATACTACTGCGAAGAAGGCTTCGATAAGGTTGTTGACGGCTGCCCCGTGCCCGTGGTTATCGCGGGGGGACCCAAAGTTGACACAGCCCTTGAGGTGTTCGAGTTCGTTTATGACGGAATGCAGTGTGGAGCAGTTGGCGTGAACCTTGGCAGAAACATCTGGCAGCACAAGTACCCGGTGGCTATGATACGGGCTATACGAGGAATAATCCACGAGAACCTCACAGCCAAAGAGGCACAGCAGCTGTTCGAGCAAGTGAAAGCCGGAAAAGCATAATCAAGTTCCAAATTCTTTTGGTGAACAGATGCTTGTAGCAGTCTACCACAACAACAACGACATACGCGTCGAAGACGTCCCTAAACCTAAGATTGGCGCTGACGAGTTTCTGCTGAAGGTTATGGCAAGCGGAATCTGCGGAACCGACGTGGTGGAGTGGTACAGGCTACCCAAGGCGCCTCGAGTGTTGGGGCATGAAGCCACGGGCATAATAGAAGAAGTGGGCGAAAACGTAACCAAATACAGGGTTGGAGACCGCGTCTTTGTCTCACATCATGTGCCATGCAACCAGTGCTGCTACTGCCTGAAGGACGCGTACACAGCCTGCGAAACCCTCCACACAACAAACTACTATCCAGGCGGCTTCTCCCAGTACATACGGGTGCCGAAAATAAACGTGGAAACCGGAGTCTATAAGCTGCCAGCAAACATGTCCTATGAGGAAGGAACCTTCATTGAACCCTTAGCTTGTGTAGTCAGGGGACAAAGATTGGCGGACATCAACAAATGCGACACAGTTCTGATAATTGGAAGCGGAATGGCTGGGATACTTCACATACAATTGGCGAAAAGTAGGGGAGTCAGGAAGGTTTTTGCGGCTGACATAAACCCTGACCGTCTAAACTTGGCACTGAAGTTTGGGGCAGACCACGTGATAGACGCCAAGGCTGACCTACCAAAACAGCTGAAAAAACTCAACGATGGAAGAGCAGCGGACAAGGTGATAGCGTGCACAGGCGCAACCCAAGCCGCCTTAACTGCCCTAGACTGCGTCGACAGGGGAGGAACAATCCTCTTTTTTGCGGTTCCAGACCCCACAGTCAAGATTCCCATACCCATAACAGACTTTTGGAGAAACGAAACAACAATACGAACCTCCTATGGCGCAGCGCCCAGAGACCTAGAGGAAGCCATGCAGATTCTAGCCCAAAAAAGAATCAACGTGGAGGACATGATAACCCACAGGCTAGACATTCGGGAGGCAGCTGAGGGCTTCAGGCTTGTGGCAGAAGCAGAAAAATCGTTGAAGGTAATCATAGAACCCAACAGAAGCAGATAATCAGGCTTGAAAAGTATTAAATAGTCATCTGCCAGAAATCCGCATGGGTGTGTTGCTACGCGGCGTTTTATTAAGCGATCAAAAAAGTCTGGTCTTCCGCCAGGAACCCCTGTGTACATTGGAAAAAAGAAAACGGAGAAAGTGAAGATTACATGCATCGACTATTACGGCGACTATTTTCAGGAAAAGCAGACGGATACAGTTGATGAAGTTATTCCCTTCAGTAACACGTCCACCTCAACATGGATAAACGTGGATGGCATCCATCAACTGGACACCATAGAAACGATTGGGAAACACTTCAACATACATCCGCTGGTCCTAGAAGACATCATGAACACGGGACAACGCCCAAAAATGGAGGACTTCGGCGACTACCTCTTCATTGTCCTGAAAATGCTTCATTACGACGAAGAAGATGATGAAACAAAAACCGAGCAGGTCAGCCTAGTTCTCAGCTCAAAGTATGTTCTCTCCTTCCAAGAAGACGAGGGAGACGTCTTTGACCCCATCAGGGAAAGAATCAGAACAGACCGTGGACGCATCAGAAAGATGGGAGTCGACTACCTTGCCTATTCTCTGATAGACGCCATTGTTGACAACTACTTTATGGTTCTGGAAAAGATTGGAGAAAAAATCGAGGACATAGAAGACGAACTTGTCAAGAATCCGACACCAGAAGTCCTGCATACCATCCACCGCTTTAAGAGGGAACTGATTTTTCTCCGCAAATCTGTTTGGCCTTTACGGGAAGTCATAAGCAGGCTGGAAAGATGGGAATCGCCCCTCATCGACAAGTCCATAGACATTTACCTCAGGGACGTTTACGACCACACAATACAGGTTATTGATGCGCTGGAAACCTTCCGTGACATGCTTTCCGGAATGCTGGACATTTACCTTTCAAGCGTCAGCAACAGAATGAACGAAGTCATGAAAGTGCTAACAATCATTGCGACCATATTCATTCCGTTGACGCTTGTGACGGGCATCTACGGGATGAACTTCAGGTACATGCCTGAGCTTGAGTCGCCTTGGGGCTACCCTCTGGCCTACGCGGTCATGCTTGCGATTAGTGCAGTGATGCTGGTTTACTTCAGAAGGAAAAGATGGCTTTAGACCGGTCTGACTGACTGTTGAGTGATTGAATGAAAGAGGGAAAAATCCGGTTCAACACATTTTTTGTTTCTGACAGGATTCCACGGGACGCCAAAATTGTGGAACTGAAAAAATGGAGTGAAACATTCCAGAAGAGCGGTTTAACCCCTGAGGTTCAAGGAAATTTTACGGGCAATCTGAGTTTCAGATCAAAAGAGGGGTTCGTGATAACGGCGTCTGGGCTGAAGGACAAAGAAGACTTGGCGGATGTCTGTTTTGTTTACGTTAAAGCTTACGATGAAGGAAGCAACACGTTTTTTGTTGAGGGACAAACGAAGCCTTCCTCCGAGTCGATAATGCATCATCTAATCTACGAGACGTGCAGGGACGTGAATGCCGTGTTTCATGGACACAACGACAGCATCGTAGCCTACGCCAAGGAACTGGGGCTGCCTGTAACCGAAAAAGAGTACGAGTCGGGCACAATAGAATTAGCCAAGGAGGTGCTGAAGGTTCTGGGCGACCGCAAGCTGATTGTTTTGAGGAATCATGGTTTTGTTTCTCTGGGCAATACTATGAAAGAGGCTGGCGAACGGGCATTGGCTACCTTGAACGAGGCAAAGCGTGAGAGGTCTCGTCAACAGTCTGGAATCAGTTGCTGATACATCATCGTGTAGAAAGGATTTTTAACGGCAAACATAGTTTAGGGACTTATTATTGTGAGGTCTTACTAGATGGTCAAGTATGTTTTTGTAACAGGCGGCGTGCTTTCCTCTGTTGGCAAAGGAATTGTCACCTCTTCGATAGGAAAAATGCTTCAGGTCCGCGGCTTCGATGTTACAGTAATAAAAGTTGACCCCTACGTGAACGTTGACGCCGGAACAATGAACCCCTACATCCACGGAGAAGTCTTCGTCACAGAGGACGGCGGCGAAACAGACCTTGACCTTGGCGGGTACGAACGATTTCTTAACATTAACCTGCCAAAAGAAAACAACGTAACAACTGGACAAATCTACCAGACAGTCATTGACAGTGAACGGCGGGGCGACTTTCTGGGCAGATGTGTTCAGATTATTCCTCACGTCACCGATGAGATTAAACGGCGCATCCAAAGCGTTGCAGAACAATCAAAGGCCGAAGTGGTCCTAACCGAGCTTGGGGGAACAGTAGGCGACATTGAGGGGCTGCCTTTCTTGGAGGCTATCCGCCAGATGCGGCTAGAAGAAGGCTTCGACAACATACTGTATGTTCATCTTGCCCTTATTCCGATCCTTGACGTCACGGGCGAAATGAAAACCAAGCCTCTTCAGCACAGCGTAAACGAGCTGCGAAGAATCGGCATACAGCCTGACACTATCGTGGCAAGATGCAGAAAAATGATTGAACCAGACATCCGCAGGAAGGTGGCGCTGTTTGGCACAATCCCCGAAGATGCGGTCTTCTGCTCCTATAACGTTCCATCCATCTACAAAGTTCCCCTAGTCCTTGATGAGCAGGGCATGGGCAACTACATCTGCAGACGATTGGGGCTGCCACAGAGGACGCCCAAGTGGAGCGAATGGAAAAAGTTTGTGGACTCCGTTGAAAACCCCAAACATGAAGTTAAGATAGCGCTGATCGGCAAATATGCGGGCTTAGTTGACAGCTACGTCAGCATGAACGAAGCCTTCAGACACGCCGGCGCAGCCTGCCAGACAAAAGTTTTGATAAACTACATTGAGGCAGAGAGCCTGGAAAACAACTCGGACGGAATCAAGATTCTTGAGGGGCATGACGGGGTCTTTATTCCATACGGGTTTGGTCCACGGGGAACAGAAGGAAAAATCAGGGGCATCCAGTTTGCCCGCGAAAACAACATTCCGTTTCTGGGCGTCTGCTACGGATTCCAGCTGGCGGTTGTCGAGTTCGCCCGCCACGTTTGCGGATTTGAGGGAGCAAACAGCACTGAAATAAACCCTGAAACGCCTCATCCTGTAATCGATTTGATGCCTGAACAGAGGAACGTGGACAACAAGGGAGGCACTATGCGGTTAGGCGCCCACGAAGTTCGGGTAAACAAAAACACGATGGCTTACACGCTTTATGGGGTTGACAAGATTTTTGAGCGGCACCGTCACCGATGGGAAGTCAACCCGGAGTACTGGAGCGCCCTAGAGAAGAAGGGGATGGTTTTCTCAGGAAACAGCCCTGACGGCAGAAGAAAGGAGATTCTGGAGCTTCCCGGCAGGTTCTTCTTCTTTGCTTCCCAGTTCCACGGCGAATTCAAGAGCAGACCCACTAAACCAGAGCCAGAATATTACGGCTTCATCAAGGCGTGCCTAGACAAGAAGCTTGGAAAAACAAAACCAGAATTCTAACAACCAAACAGTTACTGATGCATAGCATTCTGCAGACTGGCAGCCACATTTTAAGCCAACCTACTGCTGATTGACGGAAATCGGGTAAAAGATAATATGCAGAAGCTTCTATCTGCTCGTATTCACGTAGGGGAGGAAGCTGATGATTACTGAAAAGGGGGTTTCCCTAAAGAGAACAGCTCCCTTTCTGCTGGCGGGCATACTGATTTTTGTTGCCTACCTCTACTTCTTCGTCGGCATCAACGAGCTTTTCGCCATACTCGGGAGCGTCAATCTCTTCTATTACGGCATTGCAGCCGCAGTTCTCATCCTGACCATGTTTGTCAACTCTTTAACGTGGCAATATTTTCTGCGCCCACTCTCAGTCAAGGTTCCTCTGCGAAAAACGTTCCTGTTCACTTGGATAGGCACCTTTGTTGACCTTCTGGTGCCTGCTGAGTCAATCAGCGGAGATGCCTCCAAAGTTTACCTCATGACTAAGGAATCAGGCGAAAGCGCAGGAAAAGTCGCGGCATCAGTTGTCAGTCACAGGATAGTGGCAATGATGATATCGTTGGGCAGCCTGATTTTCAGCTCTGCTGTCTTGTACGCTATTAATTACGAGCTCCCTGCCGCTGTCTTAAATCTGGTCTTATTGATTATCGTGGGCACTGTAGTTACCCTGTTGTTCGTATTTCTTTGCATACTGAAAGAAACGTTGACCCAGAAAGTAATCGATACTGCGATACGGTTTCTAGTGTTCATCACAAGGGGTCGCTGGAAGTTGGACAGTCTTAGAACAAAAGCAACAAAGGCGCTAACTGCATTTCATGATTCCATACAACTTTTGTTTAAGAACCCGAAACATCTGGTTTTACCTGTGGTTTTTGCCATAATTTCTTGGCTCTTCAGCATATTCATATCATACTTCGTTTTTGTTTCGCTTGGACAAGAGGTTGACTTTGTTTTGATAACAATCGTTTACTCAGTCAGCGTAAACGTCCAATCTATACCGCTTGGGATACCAGCAGAAGTAGGCGTCGTGGAAATAGTGATGACCAGCCTCTACGGTCTGCTTGGAGTAGAAGCAGGTGTTGCCGCGGCAATAACAGTCCTCATACGGCTTCTCACGGTCTGGCTAAGAATCATCATAGGCTTCGTAACAGTCCAATGGATAGACCTAAGAGAATTAGCAAAAAACCTACGCCAGAACCTATTTTGAACAAGTTTTGGCAGGCTTCTCAAGTGCCCTCCACAGATGGTCACTTGCAGGTCTGACAAGCTCAGTTTTTTCTCCAGCTTCTGTCACCAACTTTCTTCCAGATGCAGACTCCGTCACTTCACCTATTATCGAAGCTTGAACACCATTCTTTGACAAACTGCCGAGTATCTCATCCGTCTTCTCTTCTTCAGCCACAATAAGAAGCGAACCAGAACTTATGAGCTGAAGAGGGTCAACCCCAAAGTGTGCGCAGATTTTGCGGGTTTCTTCGGGAACCAGAATCTGGTTTTCGTAAACTTGGAAGCCAACGTTTGCGGCGTCAGCCAGCTCATGTAAGCCGCCTGCCACTCCGCCCTCCGTAGGGTCATGCATGGCTGAGACTCCCCCCGTCTTGAAGGCTGTGATGGCGTCTTTTACTACACTGATTTTTTCGAAGAATTTCTCGGCTTTGTTCACGAAACGTTCATCAAAGACTTTCAGCAGCTCTGCCCTTCGGTCTGAAGCCAGTATGGCTGTTCCCTCTATTCCTGTCCCCTTTGTCAGTATGATTTGGTCTCCAATTTTTGCGCCGCTGGAACTCACATACTTTCCGTCTTCAGCAACGCCTATGGCGCATCCAGTTACTATGGGATGGTCTATGCCCGGAGTGACTTCGCAGTGTCCCCCTATGATGGCAACGTTCAGTTGACGTGCAGCCTTGTCCATCTGTGTGCAAATCTTCTCAATGAGTTCTGTTGTCGAGTTTTTGGGCAACAGTATGATAGAGTTGAACCAGCAGGGCTGAACTCCGCGCGTTGCAACGTCGTTTGCGCTTACGTGGACGGCTAGCCATCCCAGCCATTTTTCGGCTCCGGTTATCGGATCTGATGATACTGCTAGAACCGTGTTTCCAGCTTGGACTATGGCTGCGTCTTCGCCTAGGGAGGGACAGAGAATTACATCGTCTCTTTTTGCTCCCAAGTTTCTGAAAACTATCTTCTCTAAAACTTCGGTTGGAACCTTGCCCGGCAAGAAACCCATAACACATCCCTGTTTATTTTATACTTCAGATGCGCCATAAAAAGTGTTAACCTGAAATGGCTGAGGGCTCTTCTTTGGTTGCGGGGATTGGTTGTTGTGGTTTTGTGTTTAGTGGTTTTTGCTCTGGTTTTGTTGTAATACACTTTTTTTGATTATACCCAAAAATTTAATTCATAGTTATACACAAAATTGGTAAGCACCTTTGGGGGAGAGGTGTTGCACCACAAAACCACATATGCCCTAGTTCTGCTGCTCATTGGAGGACTACTGACGTCTGTCGCGGTTACGTTGCTCCTTCCCAGAAACGGCACTCTAATAGTCAGCGCAGTTGAAACAACAGATTCCGTTGGAGTCTACTGGGACGCGGACTGCAAAAACAGAGTTGCCTCAGTGGATTGGGGGAACCTGTTTCCGGGGTCAACCCGAGAGTTCGAAGTCTACGTGCGAAACGAATGCAACGAATCTGTGGTCCTGAACCTGATGGCGGAGAACTGGCTGCCAACTGTTGCCGAGCAGGACCTTTCGCTGTCATGGAACTACGCTGGGTGCCCCATCTGCGAAAATCAGGTCAAAAGAGTGAATCTGGTTTTGTCCGTTTCTCCCAAAGTCGCGGATTTGACAAGCTTCAGTTTTGACATAATGATAAATCAGCAAAGTTTTGGGCTAGGCGAAGTTGCTACAGAAAAGATTCTGAGTGCCCCTGAAGGAACCGTGTATTTCATGTACACTGACCCAGCGTATTTGACTCAGGCTGAGGCAGCCTACGATGGAACATCAGGCGAAACAGTGAGAAACCTTTGCGTGAACCCTCAAAATTATGGATTCAACACAACACAGTACTGGCTGCTGCCCTCAGGCGCAGTCAACGCCACCACCATGCACGATGCAACAGTTGCAATGTTTGGAGGCAGACTTCCCAACTTAGCTGTGAACTACTATGAAACTGTAAGAGGGCTTACGCCAGTTACGTGCCAAATCTACAGCAGCTACATATGTTTTGAGGACAGGACAGGCTCACAGCTTGGCATCCTTCCCCTGTCGGCTCTGGAGGCTCCCAGATATCATGAGGACATGTTTGCAGCCATGGTGTTCTATGATGAAGACGGCGGCAACACCTTCTTTTTGATGTATGGCTTCGGCTGGAAGGGAACATGGGCATCAGGAATATACTTCAAAGAAGTCATATCCAAAAACCCCGAAGCCTACACAAACCAGTACCACATATTCCATTGGGTAGACGACAGCAAACAGGACGGAATCCCGCAAGCAACAGAAATACAACAACTAACCTGACAACAATAGCAACTAATCTTTCTCTGGTTTGAAGCGTTTTATGCTTACGAACTTGTAGGCTATTGGACTATAAATTTCTGCAACAACAAGCAGGATAGTTCCCAGCACCATTATTCCTTTAGCAATGTCATTGGATATCCATTGTACCAGAAATCTGAGAGAATATGGTAACACATCTGGAAAATGTGCAAAATCAAATGGAAAGATTATCGTGAGCCAAACAAGGCTGGCAGTGATAAAAATAATTCCGCCAAAAACGTCAAAGAGGCGAGAAAGGAGCCTTTGACCAAATATTCCGTCCAGGCTACCCGTAATAATCCACGCAACTAGAGAGCCATAAAGAAAGAACATCTCCAACGTTCCGAATTTTGGAGTGAAAAAACCTGTCGACTCCATCTGATGAGAAACAAAATACAAAATCAACAAAACGCTGGCAACAACTAAAGCGATGCCTGTGGCACGTTCATTATTTGGGACACCTTTATCGGCTTCCGCTTTAGCCCTAGAAAACCAGCTCTCTTGAGATTCTGTCTGATTCAAACCGTTTTTCATCCTTCACTGCTTTAGTTTCTGTTTCATGTTCTGAGCAAACTCTTCTGCATTTTTGAGGTCTTTGGCGTTAGGTCTGCCCCGGTTCATTCCGCCAAAATATTTCATGAAACTGTTTGTGTTGAAGCCTTTACATTGAAACTCGTCAA
>CAZYJH010000063.1:0-9182 GCA_964647775.1 uncultured Candidatus Bathyarchaeia archaeon | reverse complement strand
ACAGGGTCCAGAAGTCCCACTGCATGTCGTTGTCCCGTAGTCCGCTGTCTGCGCGCCGCTTCTGCGAGTGGATGAAGTGCTGGAACTTCATGGGGTCGCGGACGAAGAACACAGGAGTGTTGTTGCCCACCATGTCGTAGTTGCCCTCGGTGGTGTAGAACTTGAGGGCGAAACCGCGCACGTCCCGCCAGGTGTCGGGACTGCCGCTCTCGCCGGCCACGGTGGAGAACCGGGCCAGCACCTCGGTCTTCGTGCCCGGTTGGAACACGGCCGCCTTTGTATAAGCGCTGACGTCCTTGGTCACCTCAAAGTATCCGAAGGCCCCGGAACCCTTTGCGTGGGGCTGGCGGTCTGGAATCATCTCCCGGTTAAAGTTGGCCATCTGCTCCATCAGGTAGTGATCCTGCAGCAGAATTGGGCCATCAGGCCCCACGGTAAGAGAAAACTCCTCGCTGGCTACCGGGATCCCGGCATCTGTTGTTGTGGGTTTGCGTTCGTCTTTTTTCATGGTTATACTCAACCTTGTATTTATGGTTAATATTTCTGGTTGTTGATTGTTAAAATTTTTTCTGCCTCGTTGACTATTCCATTTTTCGAAATGCTTGACTGCGAGCAGCTAGCGTACCTATTTGTTAATCTCTTCTTCTTTTCACTCATTCACAAAACCTGTTAATTTAATGTCTGCATTTCTATTTAATTTTTCGTTTTCTAAATTCTATCTCTTCTGAGCAGTATCAAAGCATGTTATTGCCTCAGGAAAATGGCTGATTACAGAAAAGTGGTCTATTTTGATGCCGCTAGTTTACTTTGACGTTGACTTGGATTCCGTTTCTTATGCTCTGTGTTACAGTGCAGTAGTCTTCAAAAATTGTTAGGCAACGCTGGAGCCGAGTTTTGTCTTCCTCGTTTATTTCCAGATCAATTTGGACGTCGATGCTTCTGATTCTTGTCAGTCCTTTTTCGTTTTCGAAGAGGTTTGTTTTAACTGTGGTCTCAAGGTTTATGATTGGGATTCTTGCTTTTTTGAGGCAATAAATGAGGCTTGAGCTCATGCATTGTCCAACTGCGGCTGCAAGTAGTCTGGACGCGTTTGGTCCGGCGCCTTCTCCGATAGGTCTGGGTTCATCAGCTACCAAATTTGGAAGGCAATCAACATCAAAGTTTACATCGAATTTGTAGCCGTCTATGAGCAGCAACTTGGTTTCGATGCTTTTTTCAGACATTCTTCACACCATTCTATCACTAAAACAAGAACCGTTATTTCTCTATCGGTCGATGAGCTTCAAGTGTCCACATTTAATGTTGTTGCCTGTAATTTTGTTCAGATGAACTCTATTTTATGTCTCTAAAATTCATATACCAAATTCATAATCTATTTAGTAGTATGTTTTTCATAGAAAACGGTCAGAAAACATAGTTAGTGTCATAAATTGCGGAAATCCTTCAAAAATCGGAAAGCATTAAGTCCAGTGATAGCTGCGATAATTCTGATCTCTGTTGTAGTAGCTGTTTCCATCGCTGCCGCTGCGTGGATGGGATCATTGTCTTTCCTGTTCATGGAAGTTGATGAGATGGCAGTTAGCAGTCACACGTGGGCTTCAGACAACAGCTACGTTGACCTTGTCGTCAAAAACTCTGGAACCAGCACCATTACCCTAAAGGATGTTAAAGTGAATGGTGTATTAGCCACTGACGTAAGCTTTACCCCTGAAAATGCGACATTAAGCGCTGGCGGCACTTCAGTAGTCAGGGTGATTCAAAGCTTCAATTCGGCAATGAAATACGAGTTTACAATAGCTACCTCTTCTGGCACAAAATATGTTTACCTTGCTACAGCAGGGTCTTCCAGTGCTTCGCAGGTTGATTGGGTTGGTGACGGATCAGATGGACCCTTAGCGGTTTCAGGTGTCAACCAAATAGTCAATGATTACGCCTTTTTGACGGGTAACGAGAACATGGGCGATACAACAATAACGGTAAGTGACGCCAGCGGATTTGCTGAGTCTGATGAAATTCTGCTGCTACAGATGCAGAGCTCAAGCGGAGAAGCTGGAACCTATGAGTTCAAGCACATCGGCTCAATCAGCGGAAACGACATAACCTTAACGTCCTCCATAGACAACAACTATTACTCCGGAAGTTTTGACCGCGTAGACGCAACCGCAAGCCAGATCGTACGTGTGCCCCAATACACCACAGTCACAATCGAATCTGGCAGTAGCATAACTGCTCCTGCTTGGGATGGTTACACCGGAGGCATAGTTGTTTTTCGGGCAGAAACAGTGAGCATCAACACTGGCGGCAGCATAGATGTTTCTGAAAAAGGCTACAGAGGCGGAGCATACGGACCAAGCAATAATCTGGACGGTTATCAAGGTGAAAGCTACCTTGGCAAAGGCATCGGCGGAGGCGGATACGGTCTCGGAAAATTGAGTAACGCAGGCGGAGGAGGAGCTTACATCTGTGGAGGCGGAGGAGAATATGGCGGAGGCGCAACAGACAGTGACCCATGGACTGGAAGCGGAGACACATATGCCCGAAAAGGGCAGGTCTATGGCATAGCTGACCTAACAAAAATCTTCTTCGGGTCCGGAGGAGGAGGACAATGGAATGGCAACGACCCTGACCCCTCAGATGGCGGCGACGGAGGGGGAATAATAATCATCTACGCAAACCTGATTGTTGCCCCCACAGACGGCTTCTTAGCTATCGGGGAAACAACAAACGGAATCCAATATGGCTCATATGAGTATGGGTCGTCGGGAGGAGCAGGAGGATCAATATTTCTGTACGCAACAACAATTCAGGGAGAAACAAACTTCTGCAGAGCCACAGGAGGATCAGGAAGCCATTTGCCGGAAAGGGCTGGTGGAGACGGTGGAGTTGGCAGAATCCGCCTCGACTATAACACTCTCACTGGCACAACAACCCCATCGCCCGGATACACGGGATCAGTTTCATAAAAAATGGAGGCTTAGAATTGAACAGCACCACCAATCTGTGCATAATCTTTGTGGCTATCATAGCAATAGTTGTTCTTGCTTTCGCAAGTGTGTTAACTGGTATGCAAAACCAGCTGGCGCAAAAAGATGAGCAGATTCAAACGTTGCAGGATCAGATTGTGAATCTTGAAACCGATTTGGGAACTGTGAAAAAGGGATCGTGGAACGTGGTTGAAAGTTTTGGGGGTTCCTCAGGGTCTACTACGGAGTATTTCTACGTTGCTGGAACTGAGCTGCGAATAACCTGGATAGCATACACTGGTGTGGACGCATCGATTGTTTTTGGAATATCCGTTTACACGGAAGGACAAAGTGAAGCTTATGAGACGTTTACAAACCTTGACGATCAAGGAACCGTGTTTCTGCAGAACCTCGAAAAAGGCAACTACTACTTGGATGTATCTGAAGACAATGCAGATCAGTGGAGCATCACAGTGGAAACATGGATTCCGCCTAACTGATAATGCACAATTGCGCAGAATCATGTAACTTGTTTATTCTGACGGAAGCACATAGAACGATCTGTCATCTGTTTCGACAAGAAAAAAGGGGAAAAAGCGGAAACGTCTTCGCGTCAAGCGCGTTTATTCCACAAGGGTCATGGGTTGCCCGCAGCAAACCAGAGTGCCCGCGCCTGACTCTAATACTTCTACCTTGTTTCCGCATATCTCACAAAGGTATATTTGTCCTTCTTCAGTCAATTTTTACGCCTCCTCCACACTTTGTTTAGTAGTTTTCGCACCAAACTTCAAAGTAGCTTCTCGCATGGTCACAGACTGGGCATTTCTCAGGAGCTTCACTTCCCTCGTATACGTGACCGCAGTTTCTGCACTTCCACATGATAACCTTGTCCTTTTTGAAGACTGTTCCCTGTTTAACGTTTGCTAGCAGTTTCCGGTATCTTCGTTCATGCTTCTCTTCGACCTTCATAACCATGCGGAACGTGTTCGCTATCTTGAGGAATCCTTCTTTGTCTGCTACATCCGCAAATTTTGGGTATAGTGTTCCCCATTCCATTTTCTCTCCTTCAGCTGCTGCCAATAGGTTCTGTGCGGTTGTTCCGATTACTCCCGCAGGGTAAGCTGCAGTGATTTCCACATCTCCGCCTTTAAGATATTTGAAAAATAGTTCAGCGTGTTCTTTTTCGTTGCCTGCTGTTTCAGTGAATATTTCTGAAATCTGTTCGTAGCCTTCTTTCTTTGCCACGCTAGCGAAAAAGGTGTATCTGTTTCTTGCCTGTGACTCGCCAGCAAACGACTTTAGCAGATTCTTCTCTGTTTGACTTCCCTTCAATTCCATGCTCAAAACCTCTTTTTAACTAAAAATGCATTCTTCGGCAGCCTTCTTAAGTTTATCTAAAAACCTCAAAACTCTGCAGTTTGTGGAATCTACAGGGGAGAAATCCTAGTTACAAACAATGGCTTGATTAAACAAGTTAGCGTAGACAACGGTCTAGAATACTTGTTTTGCATTCTGATAATCGTTGTAGCTGTAATCCTTGCGTTATTTATAGTCTTGAAGCACAAAAAATCCTCAACCGAAGATTCTTAGACTTTTTGCTGTTGGCTGCGATAGCAAAGGTGAAAAGGGAGCATCTTGTCACATACATGAAGTTGTGGGATTTGCAGATGAGTGATACTAACTTGGTTACAATACAGTTGAATGGAGAAAAACAAGACTTTATTCTAAATAAAAAGAACTTCAAAACTGGAAGCAGAGGCTATCATGCACAAGGAAAAATGCAGATTGGAGACAAACGATACCAATGCAACATTCTGTGTGTGGAAATAGGCTCAAAACCCAAAGACAAGTAGTCTTCCTTTTTCTGTAACTTCTCAAGTATCGCAAATAGACTTAAACATCCATTAAGGCAACTTTCATTGGCAGAATTGAATCAAAATCTGAGCTTTTGTACCTTAACAACATAACGTTAATCCCGTTAAAGTATCCGAGAGCTTATATTTGGAACGACTCTACTTCGTAAAACATTGCACAGAATGTTGCCTACAGGGAGAAAATGAAATGAATAAACCTGTGATTATGTGCTTCGTATTGGTGGCTGTCTTGTCTATGGCTTTTTGTTGCCAAGTTGGATATTCAGAAGATACGGTGTTAACTATAGATGATTTACCGGGTTTATACGAGTCTTTGGTCATCGAATCTGACAGCACCTTGACTGTGAATACGGGAGAAACAGCAGTTATCGAGGGGGTCCTAACCCTCAGAGGAACAGCTGATGTAACGCCTGAGCTTAAAATCATAAACAATGGAGACTTAACCATCAAAAACACAGTCGTCTGTAACACAGCCAACTTAACAATACAAAACAACGGAAAACTGACCCTAGAAGACGTTGTTTTCACATTAAACAGCAACGCCACATTAAATATTGAAAACGGGGACACCTGCACAATAACTGACGCTTCAATCACCGTCTACGGAGGCTACTTCTACTTTTCTAACGGTGGCTCGTTGAATGCACATAACTGGTACGTCAAAGACCAGTTTGACGGCACCCTCATCTCAAACTCCGGCGATGTTGTCTTATCTGAAACTACCTTCGTTGTAAACGGCGCCTACGGAAAAGTCGAAATCTTCAACAGCGGCGACCTGCAGATTAGTCACGGCGTATTTGACGTTAACTATGGCGGAAAACTTAACATCAACACTTTGACTGGAACCCTGAAAATGACTGAATGCGACATTGACGTTTCTGGGGCGTCTCATGGAGCCTGGAGCGCAGTGAACATTCTGGGCGACAAAGCCACATGGGAATCCTGCTCCTTGGTCATCAATAACGGATACATCAACTACCTAAACACTGGAGAAGTCAACGTAAACAACTGTACCGTCTACATGTCATCAGTTAACTCGTCAACAATTTTGTCAAATAACGGTCCAATGACCTTCGAAAACTCTGTCCTTTACGGTTCTGGGTCCGCCAGCATAACAAACTGGGATTCAATGACTCTGGTTGACAGCGCCTGCAATTCTAGCCATAGCCTGAATTTGATGAACAACGGAGAGCTAAACGCAGAAAACTGGCTAGTGAAGACCACCTCTGACACTGCCAGAATCACAATCTACAATGGCAACAATGCCACCCTCACTTTCAATGTTCCATTCATCAAGGACATCAACAGCGAAGCTCTAACTTCTATTGGTCCCGAAGGAAAGGAATTCGTGGAATCGTCTGGAGGAATCATCACCGTAACGAACAACGGTTTGATGATTAAACAAAGCAGCCTAGGCGGCGGTTCAGACTATTTAATCTATATTCTGATAATCGTTGTGGCAGTAGCCGTAGCATTGTTCATAATCTTAAGGAATCGCAAAAAGAAACAAAACTAGCTTTTTGAATTAACAGCTACTTTTTTTTCGTCAATTGGCTCTTTCAAGTCGCAGGGAAGGTAAAGCGTTTGTTCTGCAAGGAAGGCGCCCAGCAGCTTACAGTAGAAGCGTCCCTCTATCTTGTCTAGGTGTTTACATGTCTTGCATACGCTTTCGGTTCCGAATCTGCCGAGCACAGTTTGGCTAGTCATTCTATCTCTCTTCTGTTTTTCATCTGCATTAAAATCCTTTCGGAACCTAATTGATTACTCTCTGTCCCTTTTTTCACGAAACTTCTTAGGTGCTGTGAATCAGGTTTAACGATTAACTCATCCTAACAAAAAGAGGGAACTTTGTGGGTCTACCTTTGTTTTAGCTTAAAATCCTAGAAGCTTATTTTGTTTGTCTTTCTCGTTGTCGCATCTCAGTAAGCGGCAATCTTATTCTGATTGTGGCTTTGTTCCCGTATATGCTGTATTTGTGAAGTTTTCTGCCTTCCGGAATCCGATCAACCAAACCGCATCTCACTAAAGTCTCCAAATTTCTCCAAAGCCCCTTCTTAGCCCCCTTTTTTAGCCCCATCTTGTCAAACAGTTCATTCACTGTCATCGGCGAAGCATGCTTTTGATGATGCGCCGCCAACTCAATGAGTATCTGCCTATTCCGCTTCGACCCTAAAGCATCCAACGTTTTCTCAGTCAATTCCTCTGGAACAAACAAGCTCTCGTGAGTGCCAAGAATTGTCTCCATAGCCTCATAATAGGGTCTTATGAAGTCCCAGTAGCCTCTCAAGCAAAGCCGCTTCAACTCCCGCGAAGCCATATCCTCTCCCAAATACTGTTTTGTTGTCAACTCTTTCCAAGATGTTTCCTTACTCTTTGCGGTTGCTGGAGCAAAAGGCTGAATGATGTTCCTTACAAGATATGCGAGGAATTTTGTGGAAACGTTTTCCTGTTCGTAAATTTTTCGGCTGACCTCTCGATACGAATCGCTTATGAATAATATCTCATCCGGGTTCAGGTCTCTTGATTGCAGGTATCTCATGGGCTTTCCTGAGACAGCGAGCGGGTCCGGCAGAACAATGGTTGCGGGATATTCAATGTTATGGTCTACGCAGATCATTTTTTTGAGAATTGAAAGACCTGCATTCGATTTGTCAAAAATGTTATATGAGGCTCCTAAGTAGCTGAGGGACTCTAAGCCCCAGCTGACGTACGGGTACGTCTTTATCTCGGTTCCAAGCTTGTTTCTGTCAAACAGGTAGATCTCAAGAAGCTCTTTTTCGTATTCTGTGAGGCTATACATCTTCTCCGTGAGCCTAACCATCTTTGCTTCACGAAGCTTCTCTAATGTGTTTATCTGGTTGAGGACATTCTGGAGGCTCTTTTCGAAATCAAGAATTCTTAAGATACTGTAGACGTCTCTCTGGATTTCCACCCTGTCTTCAACAATCACGGCTTTTGTGCTTGGAGCAAAGATTCCTTGGAAAAATTTGTGTGCCTCTGCAACCCTCTCTCTGATGTCTCCACGGTGATAGCCTCTGCCAATATCCCGTAACGCTCCGATGTACACAACTGGGTTGACGGAGTAGCCGCTGTCTATTAGCTGCTCAACGAAGAAGAGGGGAAGAAAATGTTTTAGCTGCGCCACTTCCAAGTCTGCATGGAACGCAACCACTAGGATAGAGTTAAGTTTCCGCCTTTTCCATTCTTCGCCTATACCATCAACAACTTTAACTGTTTCCATCTCGGGGAAACGTTGGCTGAACCATTTTTCCGTCAACAATGGCAGCGGAATGCCTTCCCGCGCATCTTTGACACCCAAATTATACAATCCTCCTTTTTCACATCGTTACATGTGCTACATTTACAATGGATAAAAGTAACATCTGCTGTAACTAACCCATGCACATCATATTTCTCGTTCATAGTATATAAACTTACGTAACAATTAGTGTGACCAAAAACTCTTAACGCCCAAATTTTCAACCTTAAAGAATAATCAGCTCCGTCACATTAGCATATTTGGTGAAAGGAAATGCTGGAACAGCCACAAATCAGCCAAAAATTGGCTGAAAAGAAAACAAAGCTAGAAACAGAACCCGAGAAACCCAAACGAGAACTGCCCATGTGGTGCAGAGGCATCATGGGCGGCTGCGTAAACTGCGGCGGATGCGTCTAAACGCTGATCATAACGAAGATTCTGAAATGAAAGATTGCCAACTCGGATGCAGTCACCACATCTTTCCTAACCACTTCAATTTTTGCTCCTACTAACCTTTTAGAAAAACCTGAGACTGACCCTGAAGTAGTTGCGGCAAAAAACGAAACCAGCACACCGGAACTGTGCCCAAAATTTTAGCCCAACAGAATGACTTTGGTTACTGGGAGGCTCCTGGCCGATTCTACACCGCAAAATACAAGGGTACAGCGTGGCAGCTCATAATGGTGTCTTTAGACGTTAATGTACTCAATTCTGTCAGTAATTGAAACAATTAGTTTGTTACCCAAAACAAGCGACTCAATTTATATAATCTATTTCACATACACCTGAAACTTGAGGACAAGTTTATGCCGATCGATTTTGGTTCCTTGAAAAAGGTTGCGGAAGGCAAAACCAAGATAATCTATGAGAACCTGGAAGACCCGAAGACTGTGTACATGGTCTTTAAGGATGACATAACCGCGGGAGACGGAGTCAAACATGACATAATCCAGGGCAAAGCCTTGGTCGACTGGAAAACCAACAGGGACATCTTCAAAATGCTAAACCGCAACGGCGTCCGAACACACTACGTTTCTAGTCCTCAGGAAAAAGTTGTTCTCGTGAAGAAGCTTGATCGGAAAATAA
>CAZYJH010000062.1:0-9197 GCA_964647775.1 uncultured Candidatus Bathyarchaeia archaeon | reverse complement strand
TTAGTTTATTTTCGGTCACCTCTCACTGGGACCAGACTGTTTGTTGCCTAGAAGCACTTTTAGCCGATATTTGACAGTCTGTTCTGTTATGGTCAAGATACAGAAGCGGCTCGTCAAGAAACGTTACTACGGCAAAGCAGAGTACCAGTATCCAGTCTACAGCCTAGCCATACCCAAAGAGTTCCATGACCTGCTCCAGCCCTTCATAGGCGAAGACCTGGAAGCAAATGTGGAACACACAACAAACACGTTGACAATTACGCTTAAGCCCGCCAAATAGCCGTCACATCTGACCTTTATTCATTAAGAACTGCTTAGAGGTCAAACGGCAATTTTGCTAGTTAACTAGTTTATGGGATTTTGGTTCATCTTCGTCGGTTCTGAAAGGGCTACTTTTTGTCGGATGGCTTCAACTACGTATAAGGTTACCACATGTTTCATAACTACATAAAAGAACAACGCCAGATTAGATGGTAAAACGCCAGCCGAAGCGTGCGGAATTAAGATAGAGGGAAAGAATAAATGGAAAACAATAATCTAGAATGCTAGTCATAGAAGAAAAAAGAGATGATTGCTATTTTTCTTTTAGGGGAACAAGTTCGACTTTATCCTTCATTATTATAGTCTTAAATCTCCGCAAAACATCCATACCTAAAACATTAGGTGTAAAACGTAACATTTTTTCTTTTTCTTCACCTTGTAGCGTAGGGGGAACCATTGCGACCTTGAAACTTCCACATGGTAGTTTATACTCTTTATCATTTGTTCCAAAAATTAATGTCACTTTTCGATTAATTATTCTATTTCTAAATGTTCCCCCAAAACCTACTGCTTGCGCTTTACAAAATGGAAGAGAATAACAATCAAGCCCCATGATTGTGGCATCTTTTTCACTTAGTGCTGAATAACTTGCTCCGCTATCAATAACAAAACTAACCATTTTGCTTAATTTATACGCTTTACATTCAAACAAAACAGAAATTCTTGGTTGACGATTAATCACATGACCAATGAACTTTAATGCAACACACCAACATCATCGAAATACTTAGAAAAACATAGCAACCGGTTCTGTTTGTATGTATTCAACCAAGATTTTGTTGGGGTCGCTTTTCTTGACAGCCCTCATTATTTCATTAAAACTACTTGCAGTTTTAACGACTTTTCGATTTTCTATGATAACCCAACTGTTGTTATAATCACGTTTAAGATTGTCATAGTTTTCTTGCAACCATTCAGCATTTTGTCTCGAAAACTTGAACAATTCTTTTCTTTCCATCTATATCACCATCTGGAGTACAAGTTGGAGTAAAGTATACGCATATATCTAATATATATACGTAACTCAAATTCGTTTCGGTACTTTGTACCTACCAACGTACTCTAATAGCCTTGCTTCAGTACTTGCAATATATCATTTCTGAATATAAAATCAATATTTAGCTATAATGCCAGAGACTCTTCGTGAGTCGTTCATCCGACGATTTTTTACAACAACAGAATCCGACAAGGACTTTACAGAACCTGTAATAGAAATGTTTTTACGTTTCTTAGCCGATTTGGAACAGAATCTTGACGAGTTAAGCCCTTAGTTTGATTAATGTGTGTAGAGGTCAATTTTTTGGAAACGAACGAAAAGCATGGTGAAGCAGACGGCTTCGTGTTTGACAAGCGTCTTTACGTGATATTTCTGATAATCTTCACGGAAGTGCTGGGCTTCAGTATGGTGATGCCGCTAATCCCGTTTCTGGGCTTATCGCTTGGATTAACTCCAATACAGATAGGGCTTATCCTCAGCGTGTTCAGTTTCTGCCAACTATTCGCCAGCCCAGTAACAGGTAAGCTCAGTGACCGTTTCGGAAGACGACCCCTCTTCATCTTAAGTCAGCTAAGCACCTTTGCAGGTTTTCTGCTCCTCGGCTTCGCCACAACTGCAATCCTGCTTATTGTGGCACGGCTAATCGACGGGCTGCTGGGAAGCAACATGACTGTCAGCCAAGCCTACATCAGCGACATCACTGAGCCGGAGCATCGGACCAGAGTCTACGGATACTCCAGCGGCGTGTTTGGCGCAGGCTTGATTTTTGGTCCTTTTATTGGCGGCGTTCTTTCCAGAATTGATTATTCGGTTCCAATGTTTTTTGCGGCAGCCATAACGTTGACTTCGATTGTTCTGGTTATTTTTTTCCTTCCTGAATCAGTCACTGAAAAACCTGACAAACTTTCTCTCAGTTTAGACGAAATTCTTCCCATCAAGGATGCTATCCAGTTTGCAGAAACCCCAAAGATTAGGAACACTCTGCTCATGTTCTTTGTCTTCAACACAGGATTTTTCCTCTTCATTTCCAACTTCAGTTTACTGGCACAAACTCAAATCCACGTTACAGCTGATCAAGTTGGATTTTATATGGCGTGGATCGGCTTGCTGCGAGTTGCCATTCAAACGTTTTTGATTGCCCGTCTCTTGCGAGCCTTGGGTGAATGTAGTATGCTGAAAACCGGAATCTTTGCCATGATTGTTTCGATGGTGATTCTTGTGTTTTCTGCAGATTTTCTGTTTGTTTTTGTTCCCTTGATCTTTCTTGCCTACGGCACCGGAGTCAGCAGACCCATTTTAACGAGTAGATTGACAAACAGTGTAACAAAGAAGGAGACCGCAACCGTGTTGGGGGTCAACAATTCATTGACTAGCGTAGCTCAAATCATCACGCCAATTGCAGGTGGATTCATGCTTCAGTATCTGCCGTCGCAAACGCTGCCAATATTATCGGCGCTGCTTTTCTCGTCGCTTCTGCTCTTCGTAAGAAACCACGTCAAAATTTAGCCCAAAAAACAGATGCTGGAGTTCATTGATTCTGCAAGCCCAGAAGAACTCAAAAAACTACAAGAACACATCAAAAACAAAACTTGACATCAAACCTGAACGGTTATTGTTTTGGTGGTTGCGCTCTTTTTCTGAGGGGTTGGTGATGTATTTGTGTTGGGCGGCAAGAAAGAAACATTTATGAAGTCTTAATATATATTATAACTCGTGATTTTGGGTGCAGGAACCAAACAACCTGGATAAAAAAATCCTTGCAGTCACCGCCACGTTAATCATCTGTGTATCTGCCCTAAGTTTGGTTACTCCAGCACTTTCTAAGAAACCAGACAAAACAGCCAACGACTTACCAACTAATGGAGCCGTTGATGGAGATGTTGGTATCGAGACTTATTGGGACAGCAAGTGCACCCAAAGGGTTTCTTCAATTGACTGGGGTTCACTGGAGCCAGGAGCCAACAAAACAGTTACCATGTTTATTAAGAATAAAGGAAAAACCCAACTTACTTTAAGTTATTATGCCTCAAATTGGAATCCGTCTGAAATTGCAGATTACTTAGCCTTAACTTGGGATTATACTGGACAAAGCATTGGATTCAAGGAGATCATTCAGGTTGTATTCGCATTATATGTGTCTGAAAACGCAGAAACAATAGAAAACTTCAGCTTCGACATCGACATAATCGGCACTCAATAACCCTTCGGAATGACTCAAAAGACAGAAAGCCGCCTCTTTTCGTAATCAAGATATGTTCATACCAAATTAAGAAACTAGCTTTAATTATGCCTAATCGGCAAGAGCAGGTTCGGTTTGCTGCATTCCTGAATGTCGCTTTCACAGTCTTAGCGCTTGTTGGTGGTATCGTCACCTGACTCGTTTGTGCACGCCAGAACTATCAGCAGAGTTGGTTTTGAAATCGTTTTTTGAAATTCAGAAGCTATTTATTCTAACTTTTGTGAGCTTTAGTTGGGGTAGCGCAGGTTATGGTTGACAAGAAAGGTAGTGCTGACGATTTTGCTGATTTTCTTTATTGCTTGGGAAGTTTGGAACGGAAAAACGGTCAGCTCTTTGCAGAATTGGCGAAAAAGACAGTTCTATCCGAGATTCAAGGTCACTTACTGAAGATTTCGCAGGGCAACGGAGACCAAGCCAAGGTTCTTATGGAGTTGAGCAGTCAGCTTGGAGGCTCGAAAACAAAATCAAACGAGTGCAAAAGAAAACTGAGGCCTGTATGCAAAATAACCGATTCATTTCTTGAGCAGGTCAAAAAAAAGAAGACGATAAACTTCAAGGAGCTTTCAGATATTCTGTTGACCCTAGAGCGTTCAGGTGGCGCTATGCAGTATCTGCAGATTCAGGCTGAAACCTTTCTTGTTATGTCAAAAGAACTAAGTCAAATGTATGGGATGAACCTCAAAGACTTCAATGACCACATCATGACTATTGCTCAGCAGGTGGAAGAGCACATAGAGCTTCTGGAAGAAATAAAAACAAAGATTGCCCAGAGCACCCCCAAGAAGGAGGATGTGATGCATAATCCAATGGTCAGGTACCAGCGCCCTGACGCTTGGTATCAGTCAACAACCACCACAGAATAACCGATAAAACTTTTCAGGCTAAACAGGCGCCTGCAGGTCTATTTTTTCTCTATGTTTGGCTGTTTTGGATATGTTTTTATCAAATCGAGAACGTACTTTAAGCTATGCCTGACCGGGAGAAGCGGGTTCGGTTTGCTGCATTCCTGAATGTCGCTTTCACAGTCTTAGAGATTGCTGGCGGCATCTGGACCAACAGCCTGGCGATCCTCTCTGACGCACTGCACGATTTCGGCGACAGCGTAGCCCTGCTTGTCTCATGGATCTTCGAACGGGGAGCACGCAGACAACCTGACGCCAGCAGAACATTCGGTTACCAACGGCTCTCCCTCTTCTCTGCGCTCTTCTCTGCCTCCATCCTAATTGGAGGCTCAATCGTAATCATCTTTCAGGCTATACCCCGTTTCTTCAATCCGGAACTGGTTAACGCGTGGGGAATGGTGGGCATAGCAGTCATAGGCGTCATATTCAATGGCGCAGGCTTCTTTCTGCTAAAGAAGGGCGAAAGCCTAAACGAGAAAGTCCTGTCCTGGCACCTCCTAGAGGATATGCTGGGCTGGATCGGAATTCTTGTCGGCGGCGTAATCATCTACTTCTGGAAAATCTATCTTCTAGACCCAATACTGACAGTCGCGTTAACGGCATTCATCCTCTATAACGTAACCAAAAACCTCAGAGAAGCAATCAACATACTCATGCAGGGCGTTCCAAAACACATCAACCTAGAAGCCGTCAAACAGGACATCCTCGCAATAAAAGGCGTGATTGGACTCCACGACATCCACATCTGGTCGCTGGAGGGAGAAACAGATGTCTTCACAGCGCATGTGGTGCTAGATAATGAGACGCTCAGAAGCCCTGAACCGACCAAACAGACAATCAAAGAAACACTCCTGAAGCATCACATAGAACACTCAACAATCGAGCTGGAAAGCAAGTACCACTGCTCAGGCATGATATGCGAAGAACGACACAAGAACAACTCCTGAAAAACAGTTCTTACCCAAGAAAAACGTGGTTTCTGCCCCGACAAAACAGCACAGAAAACGCCCCACCAGCACCAAATTTAACATAAACCTGCCTGTCTCCCTCATATATCTGCCCGAAGAAACAGTTTCCCCAAGGCATTTCTTGCGGAATAACCGTTTTGCCCAGCGCCTGCAAAGACTGAACATGTAAAAAAGCGTGATAGCTCCGCAGCGCCTCTCCTTCTGTTGGTGTTGATGTTGCGTCGTGGTCCAAAGAAAGGCTCCAAATTCTGCGACTTGATGGAGACCCATAAGTTTCTTAGCATGTTCAGAAGAGAAGCCAGAAACGTGTATCAGCTTTATCACAGCAGCCTCCGCTTTGACAGCAAAAAAATTTACCGTTACATCCGATACAGCATCAAAGCAGAACTGCTAGAAATAGACCACATCGAAGAAAACGGGTTCCTGCCAGCAAAATACTACCGACTCACACAGAAGGGACAGAGCTTCATAGCCCTCTTCAGCACGGCAAACAAGAAAACGTTGGCACCTAAACAGTAGTCAGCTTAGATGCTCATTTCAACTTAAGACCGATTTCTGCTTACCCAACACTAGGCGAAGCAAACTTGAGCGTAGTCGTAAACAAACTCAAAGAATTCTACGGCAAACTGCAAAACAGCAACGGCGCACTGCTGCCCGCATGGCGACAAGTCTACGGAGAAACCCGAACAGTCACATTCAGCGACATACTCGCCGCCTACACCCGAGACCCCAGCTGCAAAGCCTTCGTCGATTTTCTGGCAGACCAAGCCGTAGGCTCCGGCTTCTACACCACAGTCAACGAAGAGTACGCGCGAGCCGAAGACGCCAAACAGGTCATAGACAGCTTCAACGAAACAGTCAACCTCGACGAACTACTGCAGATCGCAACCAGAGAAATCGTGGCATCAGGCAACAGCTTCTGGCTGAAAACCGAACCCGAACGCCTACAAGACCTGAAGATACTGCCCCTCACAGGCTTCGACAACCCAACCGCGATAAAACGAAACCAGTACGGCATGGTCACAGGCTACAACTACTCCTTTGGCGACGTGAAAACAGAGTTCAAGCCCGAACAGATTATCCACTTCCGCTGGAACCCAGTTAACTTTTCAGCATACGGAACAGGCGTCCTTCAGGTTCTGCTAACTGAACTGTGCTTCAACGGAGAAACAAGAATCAGCTTCCTAGAAATGAAAGCCCGCATCGAAAAAATCATGCCCGAAATCTTCGAAAAATACGCTGGACCCGACGAACTGTGGATTTTTGCAGGAGCCAGCGACGAGAAACTTGCCGAATACCAGAAACTCATAAAAAGCAAACCCAAAGCAGGCGCAAGATTCGTTTACAACAAACCAGAAGCCGACATCAAAACCGTCACAGTAGACCCCAAAGCCCGCTACGAAGCCTACATCGACCACATCCTAAACCAAGTCTACCTGGGCGGACAAACTCCCCTGCCAAAACTGTTCACTACGCCCGGCTTCACAGAGGCATCAGCCAGAGCAGCCCTAGAAATCGCGGAAAGAAAAGTCATGGCACTGCAACGCTTCATAAAACGAACCTGCGAACATGAAATCTTCCTTCCGCTTATACGGCAGGCAGGCTTGGACCCAAGAAAGGCAAACTTCAGACTGAACTGGGGCACAGAACAACCTGAGGTCAAACTTGAAGACCTTATTCGACTAGCCGAGATAAGCGCCACCTCTGGAACCTCGTATGTGAGACCTGAAGAGGTGCGGAAGAACCTTGTCAAATCAGGTTTCATGCTTTGGGAAAACAAACCGTGACTGGAGGTGATGTTATGGGATTAGAATTTAAACCGAAGCTCGCTGCCATCCTAGCGGTTGTCCAGGGCACATCCGTTGCCCTCTCATACATTATCACTCAGGGAAACGTTACAGCCATGATTCTGTGGTTCGCTGTATCCACTGGAGTAACTGCGGGACTCAGCTACTACACCGACCAAGAGAAAAAAGGAAACTAGACGCGCCCTTCAACCCTCTAAACCAGCCCTCAACCGATTCTAACCTCAACTCTAGTATTCTAGATTCAATTTTCTAGAGGTTTTTTCTATAAAACAGCTTCAGAAGCCATTTAAATGCCTCATCACTAACTGATGAAACTGAAGGAGGTTTCAAAATGCCCACTGAGACTATTCTGCGGTTACTGGAGAACGGAAAATGGCATTACCTAAAGGACCTAGAAAAGGAAACTCACTTGGCCAGTGGCAAGGTTGAGACCGTCACAAAATTTCTGGCAACCTACAACTTCGTCAAACTGGATGAGGCAGAACAAAAAGTAAGAATTGATCCTCCAACGAACAGGTTTCTCAAAAAAATTCGGCAACTAGAAAACGAAGAGAACCATTAACTCTTCCATCAATCATTTTTAATTGACATCATGAACTTAAGTTCCTTTTCTGGAAAACTGTGAAGTTAACTGCTACTTCTTGCAAGCTTCTTCTCTGCTGCCTTCCTGCTCATACGCTCCAGCATCCAACCCTGCAAAATCAAGGGTCTAACCCGCAATATGCTATGCCCCACAGTTCTCTTGAAACTTATGCCAAGAGCGTACCGGGCGCGACCACTCCTTATCTGCCCGCTGATCATCTTTCCCAGAGACAACTGCCGCAGATGATACGTCTTCATCGATGATACTGCCACGCTTTTGTAGCCTTCCTTCACCAAGCGAAGGTCAAGGTTGGTGTCCGGAGCTGGCACATCCTGAAATCCGCCAATCTTATCCAAAGCGCTCTTCAGAATTATTCTTGCTGCTCCATAAGGCTCCTTGCCCAGCGGAGCGATGTAGTAGGTTTTCTCCCAGGCGTAGAACACTCGATTCCAAAACGTGTCAGGATATGTAACAACATCGCCTGCGACTGATGCGATGTCCCCTCCGATCATGGGCGAAAGAGCGCGGAAAAAGTTGGTGGGCACAGCTATGTCCGCGTCGAGTATGCTCACGTATGTTCCCTTTGCCGCTAGGTAACCTGTTTGCAGCGCTTCTGCGTAGCTGTTTTCCCATCTTTTCCAGTTCTTCTCGATTACCTTCACGTCATATCTTCTGGCGAGCTCCGCCGTGTTGTCTGTGCATCTGTCAGCGACAAACAAAACCTCAGCAGAGAAGCCCCTGAGGGCATTCAGGATGGATGGTATGGACTTGTCGATGTATTGTTCTTCGTTGTGTGCGCAGCATATCACGGATATGAGAGGATGCTGGCTCATCATCAGTGTCACCGTTACTATGTAATTTCCTTCAGAACAGCTAAAATGTATTCGATGTCTTCTCTTTCAACTAGAGGGTGAACAGGCAAACTTAGCACCCTTCTGCAGGCTTCCTCAGTGTTGGGGCATTCTGTTTTTCCGTAGCCTAGCTTCAGGTAGAGCGGTTGCCTGTAAATGGGGATGGGGTAGTGAATGGCATTTCCGATGCCCTTCTCGGTTAGTTGGTCTGCAAGCTCGTCCCTGCCCATGGGGTAGCTGTCCTCCACTCTTATCACGTACTGATGGAAGACAGGTTTCACGTTCTTGTCTACGTAGGGGGCAGTTAAGCCCTTGATGCCGCGGATTCCCTGTGTCAAAAGCTCCGCGTTCTCTCTTCGTTTCCTGTTGAATCCGTCAAGTTTCTTGAGTTGTGCTGAGCCGATGGCAGCGCATAAGTCGGTCATGCGGTAGTTGTAGCCCAACGTGTCATGATGATACTTGCGGCTTTGCCCATGGTTAATCAGTAGCCGAGCCTCAGCTGCCAGTTTCGGGTCGCTTGTGGTGACC
>CAZYJH010000061.1:0-9257 GCA_964647775.1 uncultured Candidatus Bathyarchaeia archaeon | reverse complement strand
TGACAGAAGAAGTTGCAACCCGCATAGGTGCAGCCTTTGCCAAGTTCATAGACGGCAAAACTGTTGTGGTCGGCAGAGACGTCAGAATCAGCGGAGAAAAACTGCGAGACGCCCTCATTTCTGGGCTTGTTTCCCGCTGCGACGTAACTGACGTGGGTGTAGTTCCGACTCCTCTTCTCTATTTTGCCGCAAACCGTCTCAAAAGGGACGCTGGAATCATGGTTACTGCATCCCATAATCCGCCTCAATGGAACGGATTCAAGGCGTTCCGGGGGCAGAAGGGAAGCATCTACGGCAAGGATATGCAGATCATCAGAGATTATGCGAAGGCTGTTGACCTGAAAAAGCTGAGTGAAAAACGGGGAAAAGCAGCCAGTCACGAGGGTATAATCGGGGAGTATCAGGATTTTGTTCAGAGCAAAATACAGCTTGGAAGAAAGCTTAAGATTGTAGCTGACACGGCAAATGGCACCTGTGGACTTGTAGCTCCAGCCCTCTTCGAAAGACTAGGCTGCGAAATCTTGACATTGAACAAGGAGCCGGACGGCACTTTTCCTGCGCATTTGCCAGTGCCAAAAGAGGAAACCTTGGGCGAATTAATGAAGGAAGTGGTTCAGCAAAAAGCAGATTTTGGAGTAGGATACGATGGAGACGGAGACAGAGCAGTCTTCATCGACGAAAAGGGCAAACTGATCCCCGGAGACCTGACATTGCTGATTTTCGCCAAAGACGCTCTCCAGAAGCATCCGAGAGGAAAAGTGGTTTACGAGCTGAGCTGCTCCATGGCTGTTGAAGAGTACGTGAAGAAACTCGGCGGAATCCCCCTGGTTGAGCGCGTTGGACACACCTTCATAATGGACAAAATGATCAGAGAACAGGCGCTGCTGGGCGGAGAAAAAAGCAGCCACTTCTACTTCGCTGACATCTACGGCATGGACGACGGCACCTTCGCCAGCATGAAGCTGGCTGAGATACTCTCAAAAAGCGATGAAACACTGTCAGAGATGGTTGCTGCCCTGCCGCAGTATCCGTCCGTTTACGAGAAGAATTTTGAGGTTTCTGACAGCCGGAAGTTTGCTGTCATAGAAAATGTTCGAAGCCAATTCAAGAGGTTTGGGCTGAAAACCTTGGACATTGACGGAGTGAAGCTGATAGAAGAGGACGGCTGGGTAATTCTGAGAGCCTCCAACACTGAGCCTGTTATACGTGTCTCCGCGGAGGCTAGAACAAAAGAGAAATTGAATAAACTTTACTATTTTGCAGTAACAGAACTGAACAAGGCAATGAAAGGGTGATTGATTGCAGGCAATAATCCTTGCTGGGGGAGAAGGAAAAAGGGTTTTTCCTCTTGCAGTGAACAAGCCTAAGCCAATGTTCAAACTTTTAGGTAAACCGCTGATTCACCACGTTATAGACACGCTGAAGGAAGCGGGCTTAAAAGACTACGTTGTTGTGGTGGGTCACCGGGGCGAACAAATCAAAGATTACCTGAAAGACGGCAGCAAACTCGGCGTCAGCATCGAATACACTGTCCAGAAGCAGTCTTTGGGTATGGCAGATGCCCTCAAAACCGCGGAAGAGTTGGCGGAAGACAACTTTTTTGTCGTCAACGCGGATGACGTTTTCGAAGCTTCACTGATAAAACAGATGAGCCGACAGTTCAGGGAAGGGGAAGCTGAGATAGTTCTCTCCTGCAAGCCTGTAACGGAAACGTGGAAGTTTGGGATAATCAAAGTTGAGGACGAGAAAGTAACCGACTTCGTTGAGAAACCCCCGAAGGGCAAGGAGCCAAGCAATTTGGCTGTTGTCGGCGTCTACATCTTAACCAAACAGCTTTTCGATTACTACAAGAAGATTCCTGTTTCGGATCACCAGTACGAGGATGCGATACTCGGTTTCATCAGGGACAGGAACGTTGTTAAAGCAGTGAGCTATGACCGTTTTTTTGCAGGCTACAAGTACCCATGGGACCTCTTCACAATAAACCGTCACCTTATGGACAAAAAAATCGTGAAGCAGACAATCGAGGAGGACGTGAAGATTTCTGAGCGGGCAACAGTTGAGGGCAAGGTCTGGTTAGGGCGGGGAGCGAAAGTGTTTGAGAACGCCTGCGTAAAGGGACCCTGCTACATCGGCGAAAACAGCGTTGTCGGAAACAACAGTTTGGTCCGCGACTACACATCCTTGGGCAGAGGCTGCGTTGTGGGGTATTCGACAGAAATCAAGCACTCTCTTGTCGGCGACGACTGCTGGTTCCACACAAACTACGTCGGCGACTCCATAATCGCAGACAATTGCCTCTTCGGCGCAGGAACAATAACCGCCAACTTCCGCTTCGACGAAAAGAACATCCAAGTTTGGGTAGGCAACAGGCGGGTAGACTCGGGCACAAACAAGCTGGGCGCCATAATCGGAGACAACTGCAAAACAGGAATAAACGCCTGCCTCGAACCCGGAGTAAAAGTTGGTCCCCAAAGCATGGTCGGTCCGAACGTGGACCTTCAGGGCGATCTGGAGCCTGAAACAATCATTTTCGTCAACAAGAACAGTTACGTGAAGACAAGGAACAGGATAGCTGTTTCTTCCGAGAGTAAACAGCAGCTGATGAAGAAACTGATGAAAACTGACCGATAAAACCGTAGATTTTCGTGTTTTCTGTAGAAATAAATAAGTTCTTCGCTTTCTATTTAGTGGCTAGGTGTATAGATGTCAGTAGCTAAAAGAAAGTTCGTCGGAGAAATAGGCACACTCGTTGACAGAATAGTCATGGTAATCACAGTTAATGGCAAAAAATATAGCGGAACCCTGTCAGGCATAGACCCCGACAGCCTGAGCCTCTCACTCTCAGACGCTAAAGACGAAAAAGGCACAAAAACCCACAAAGTGTTTCTGAACGGCAGCACAGTCGCAGAAATCTTCACCATAGAGAAGCCCTTCGACTTGAAGGCATTATCTGAACGCCTCGAAAAGGTCTTCCCGACAATGATTAAACTCTACGAGGACCAAGGCTTCATCTGGGTCATGGAAAAAATCAAAGTAACAGAAAAAGGCGTGGTGGAAGGTTCAGGTCCAATAGCCGAACGAGCACAACGAGTCTACGATCTGTTCAGTAAAGAAGCAGCATCTAAATAAACCAGCGGAAATCCGCTTCCCGATCCTTTTTTTCTATTGAAGAAGTAGAGACAACGCCGAAAGACTGCAGTATTTTACCCGTTTCTTCTGCAGCACTGCTTAGGCTCTTCATGTCTGTTTGCAGATTCAGCAATTTACTGAGAGCCTTCAGCACCTCCTGAGTAGCCACCACGTCTGGGTACAAGCCTGCCGTTTCAGCTAAAAGGCAGAGTCCCTTCATTTTTCTTAGTTTGCATAATCCGACAAGGAGCCCCGCCACCCCAAAAATGTGCCCTTTCATGACCTTGGCGCCGAGGTCCAGTGCTTCCTGAAGGGTTTCTTTGTCTGAGGCTGTGCAGTAGAGTTCTGGTTTGTCTATTTTTTCTTCCTTTTTTAGTCCCCCTATGGTCAGGACGTATCTGCATCCAAGCTGTTGGCTTATGTCCAGAATTTTTCCGCAGAGTTCATACTGTCCAACCGTTGTCAGGGCTTGGGTGTTGCCGTAGAGAATGATGAGGTCTCTTTCGCCGCCCGTTCCTTTATGGTAGTAGAGCTGGTTTGTTGGAAAGTATGTTCCTCCATTGCCCGTGGACATGGCAAGGTCCTGAAATGAGGAGGATTGAATTTCGGCGAACAGTTTTGCTTCAAGTTCTTGGATAAGATGCAGAGCTGCGATGTTGGCGACAAATCCGATGCCGGGTAATCCCTCAATCAGCACGGGGTCATTTAAGACCGGTTTTTCGTATACTTGAACTTTGCACACCATATCCGTTAACCTTCAGCGAAACCAGCACAATTAAGAGACGCCCTTTCGATATAAATCGATTGTTTGAGGACGCACTTGATGTGTGCGCGCGTTTAGGGACTAAACTTTATCGTCCACACATACGATGGAATAGAATTTTTTGGGGAAAATTGACTCTTATTTTTTGTGTCTAATGTTACTTCTCAGGGTCTATTAAACGGGGTGTGCTCGCCGGGGTCCTCTTATCTCGGAAGTTGATATGAAGGGCAATTTTCCCTCAGAAATTGATCGTTTTATATCTTCAGCAGAGCCTCCTTCCCGAGTGAAGAACTCGATAAGCTCTTCTTTGTCTTCCAGCCCAATCTCACCTAGAATATGCTTCAGAAGCTTTTTTGGAAAAGCAAAAACGAATAAATGCCCCTCAAAAGTTGAGAACCTAGGACTGAACTCGATTACGTTTCCTCCATATCTTTTGGTTACCTTTATCATGTCCGCCTCAACAATCTTTTTTGCGAAAGCCCTCCGAAATTTTTCGCTTTTTTCGATAGCGTCAGCTACTTGAACAAAAAGGTTGGGCATTGAATAAGTGAGTAAATTTCGTGAAACATCAAGCCTGAACCACCATATGTCATAAGTGAAGAAGGCTTTTCTTTTTGTGACTTCGGTAGATTTGCCAACTAACAGATTACGCATATACAGCAGATTAGGATAATCATAAATTGTTAGGGGTCTCTCATAGTCGCAGTCTTTTCCCTTCATTGCTATTTTGTCAACAATTTTGTTTTTAATGTCCGAGTTTTTAAACGAAATAATCTCCTTCAGCATTTTTTCGTCTGCCTTATAATCTGCAATAAGGATTTTGGTGCCTTTTTCAGAATACGTAGATTCGCCCAACAAAATGTTCAGCCAAGCCCTTTCCTTTCTTGCAGGCAAAAAGACGGGTTTGAAGACTTTTTTGTTGGAAAAAATGTAAACGCCGTATCCTTTTAGAAGGAAAAAGCCAATAGCCAACTTTAAGCCTTCACCATAGTAGCCTCTCATCCAGCATTCCTTTTCTGAACTGCCAATGATGAATGCATTACCATCTAGTCCTCTTCCGTTGTCAATTATCCATGTTCCGATTTCGTCAGTTCTGATTGTCACGTCAGGTGTTCCCGTTGACAATTCAGTTTCATCAAGCGAGTTCTGGAGGATTTCTCTGATGGCTTTGAATTCATTAAACCCTCTTTTTTGGATGTAATCTTTGCTGATGTTTAGGGAAATCATGCCGTCATACTGAATTATGCTGGGACTCAATTTCTGTGGGTCTTTCAGAACCGTTTTGTCTTCTTCACTGATTTTTTGTGTTAGTTCATGAATTGGAGTTACGTAAATTTGATATTCCTTGGGAAAACCGTATTTTTCGGGCATCATTTTCGGTTCCATCCTGTTATCGAAAACTAGGTGTAATAATTGTTTCGTTAATTTTTTAAACAATCAATTATTGTTCAAAAATTGAACGCTGCTAAAAATGGCATGTGCAATAAACGATAAAGATTTTTTAGTTAACGTTTTGGTATACTATTCTTGGTTATCCAGTTGGACGATAAAGACAGAAAAATCTTGAACATACTTCAGGAGAATTCGAGAACTTCGTACATGCATATAGCCAACGAGTTGGGAATCAGCGAGGCTACTGTAAGATACCGCGTCAAAAATTTAATTGACAATGGCATCATCGACAAATTCACTGTCTTGCTTAATCCCAAAAAAGTTGGATACCCCACAACTGGCATTTTGATGGTTAAGATAGCTCCTGACTACTTCGAAGAGACATCTGAGCAGATAAGTGACTTAATCGAAACATATCATGTCTTCCAGAACACTGGCGAATATAACCTTGTGGCAGTGGTTCATGCACACGATCTGGAGCATCTAAGCGCTCTGAGAAAAAGGGTTGAAATGATGCAGGGCGTTAGGGATGTATCGCTCTCCGCGGCAACTCGTCTCATAAAAATTAAAACCTCATTTGACCTTTAAGTCTACTTTTCACGAATTTCGCAAACAAAACACGGTTTTTCCACGTAAATAGCAAAAATTTTAATACTGTTACCCCCATTCGTTATGGCTATGCAACAAGAACCAGAAACAAACAACGAAAATACAGCAAGACAAAAAGTTGTCCGTGCATTCTTTTTTGTTGCTGGCTCCGTTTCTCTTGCAGTTGGGGCTATCGGAATAGTGTTGCCTGTTTTGCCGACCACGCCTCTCTTGTTGCTTGCTTTGGCTTGTTACTGCAGAAGCTCTGAACGGATGACCAGATGGGTTCTGACTAACAAGTATTTCGGAAGCTACATCAGAAGATACAAAGAGGGAAAAGGCATCCCACTCAAAACAAAGATTATTGCATTGGTTGCTTTGTGGCTAACAATAAGTTACTCAGCATTTTTTATAGTAAACAACTGGTGGATAGTTCAACTGATTTTGTTTGCTATAGCAATCGGAGTAACCATACACCTAGTCAAACTGCCAACATACAGGGAAACCAAACATTAGCCGCGGCATAAAAGTCGTGTTCTTCAGTTGACTCGTGTTCTGTTTTTGCCATAAAATCATATAAATATGTCTCCGAACAGACAAGTTTCAATACAGTAGGCTTGGCGGTTCCGTAAAGTGTCCTTTGAGATAGCGAACAGAGATTTGATGGCAAGAATCGGCAGATTAGAAACCAAGAGCGGAGCCGCTGAGACGCCTTTGCTGATGCCTGTGATAAATCCTAGCCTTCAAACAATCCCTCCCAAAACGTTGGAGGAAAAGTTTGGTTGCCGAGCCCTCATAACCAACGCCTACATAATACAGCGGAACTTCAAAGAAACGGCAAGCGAGCAGGGACTGCACAAATTCTTGGATTTCAGCGGCTCCATTATGACTGACTCGGGCGCTTATCAGCTTCTCATCTACAAGGGCGTAGAAACCAGCCCAGAGGAGATTGTTCAGTTCCAAGAGGCAATAGACACGGACATCGCCACCATACTGGACATTCCCACAGGATGGGGAGTCCCCAAAAAGTATGCCCAATACACCGTAAAGGAGACAATCAAACGCGCAAAAGCGTTAGAAAAAATGAAGAGCCGCAGCGACCTAGCGTGGGTGGGTCCAGTTCAGGGCGGACAATACCTTGACCTTGTTGCCAAGTCCGCAAAAGAGATGGGAAAACTGCCCTTTCAGATTCACGCCTTAGGCAGCCCAACCCCAGTGATGGAGCAGTACAAGTTTGACACGCTCGTCGACATGATAGCCACAGCAAAAATGAATCTGCCTCCAGACCGTCCTCTTCATCTCTTCGGCGCCGGTCACCCCTTCATGTTTGCTTTGGCGGTTGCTCTAGGCTGTGACCTGTTCGATTCAGCTGCATATGCCCTGTTCGCCCGCCAAGACCGTTACTTGACAGAGTCGGGCACCACAAGACTGGACGCAATGCAGTATTTCCCTTGTTCGTGCCCTGTTTGTAACAGAACAGACCCTGAGACTGTGCGAGGTCTGCCAAAAGAGGAGAGGCTGAAGCTGCTTGCAGAGCATAATCTTCATGTTAGTTTCTGTGAGTTGAGGACGATAAAGGAGGCTATAGTTGAGGGGCGGTTGTGGGAACACTTGGAAATGAGAGCGCATGGGCACCCGTCGCTTCTTCAAGCCCTAAAAAGGGTGGCAAAATACAGTGAACATATGGAGAAACAGAGCCCCGTCACCAAAAAAAGTGGAATATTCTTTTTCAGTTCTGTGGGGCTAGCCCGTCCCGAGGTTGTCCACTACAGAAAAAGGCTTCTTGACAGGTATTCTCCGCCACCAAAAGCCTCAACTCTTCTTCTGCTGCCGCAAACTCGAACCAAGCCCTTCCATACTTCAAAGGAACATGGGACAGTCATGAATCTGATTCGGCTGAGGTTAGGTGACGATGCCGACGTGATTCACGTTTGTACCTACGCTGCCCCCTTCGGCGTAATACCCACGGAACTCGATGACGTTTATCCCCTGTCACAAAACGAAATTGCGTCTCCCTATGACGCTGAAACAGTAATGTACGTGGCGAAACAGGCGGCAGATTACATCAAAAGCACAAGCTATATGCGAGTTATTCTGCTTCGAGACTCCAAAGTCTGGAGGGGAAAAATCTTGGCAGCCTGCAAACGGGCTTGCAAAAAGAAGCATATTCCCTTCATTGTGTTGCATGAAAGAGACCCGTGGGCAAAAAGCTCTGTTGAAAAGCTTGTAGAGGTGATAAGGGAAGCGGTAACGTCGCCATAAGTCATGTTGTACGGTTCATTCAGAAAGGTAATTTTAGCTATGAAAAGTTACTGTTTAAATGATAGCATGCAATTAAACCAGTTAATATTTCAATTAACATTACATAACGGAGGATGAAAATAATCCCAAAAATCAGATTTCTTGGAAGCGCACGGGAAGTTGGGAGAGCAGCGATTACAGTTAAAACTGAAAAACATCAGCTGCTCCTTGACTACGGCGTTATGCTAGATGATGAACCCGGTTTTCCCATGCACATTCCACCCAAAGAAGTGGACGCAATAATTCTAACTCACAGCCACCTAGACCATTCAGGCGGCATCCCCCTCTTTCACCTTCACGGGAAGAAACCCGTGTACGGAACACAACTAACATTTGACTTAGCCAAGCCCCTAATCTCCGACTTTATACGCCTGTCAAGTTTCTACCTATCCTTCGAGTACCTGGAACTTCAAACCATGATGCGAAGCAGCGTCCACCTAGACTTCAGAAAAGAGCAGACCATCGGAGACATGAAATTTCAGCTTCTAAATTCTGGGCATCTGCCAGGAGGCGCCCAAGCCTTGATAGAGGCGGATGGAAAACGAATCGTTTACACAGGCGACTACAACTCATCGGACACCCAGCTTCTCTCTGGCGCAGACCGAGACTACGGAGAACTTGACGCCATAATCATAGAGAGCACCTACGCCAACGAGGTTCACCCTGACAGAAAAGAGATAGAAAAAGAGTTCATGGAAAACGTCAACGGAATCGTGGAAAAAGGAGGAACAGTTCTGGTTCCAGCCTTCAGCGTGGGACGCTCACAAGAAATCGCCTGTGTCCTAGCCGCCAACCATTTCGAGTATCCAGTTGCCATGGACGGCATGGCTCGTGAGGCTAACCGCATAATGATGGAGCACTCATCCTACATGCGTGACCCTGAACTGTTCACGAAAGCCCTTCACTCCGCAGCCTGGGTGGATGGATGGAAGGACCGCAGAAAAATAGCCAAAAAGTCGGGGGTAATCATTTCTCCGGCAGGGATGCTGAAGGGCGGACCAGCCGCGTTTTACATCCAGACTGTTGGAAAAAAGAGCAAGAACGGCGTTTTCCTTGTAGGCTACCAGATTCCTGGAACCCC
>CAZYJH010000060.1:0-9318 GCA_964647775.1 uncultured Candidatus Bathyarchaeia archaeon | reverse complement strand
CTATGGACCACAGACTTAGCAGGCCTGCTCCCTACCAGGCTAGGAGAACCCCGCACAGGATATTTTGTTGTGGAACGTAACCTAAAAAAAGTATCTATCAAAACCCTGAACCAAGTTTTTATAAAACAGTTGTAATCCATACTGTTGGAAGAGGGCCGGTCGTCTAGTTGGTTAGGATGCAGCCCTTACGCGGCTGAGGTCGCCGGTTCAAATCCGGTCCGGCCCACCACTCCAAAAACAGGTTTCTGCAATCATATTAGGAGCCTAATAGCAGAAGATTGTTGAAAACAGTCTTTTTTCTCTGGAAAACCGCGCAAACAAAAAATGTGTGCCATTTTCCGCTTCATTCTAATCAGCCAAATGCATTGTGGTTGTTCGGATTCTGAGTTAGCAATGTTCTCAATTCATAACAAGGGTTCACAAAGATTATAGCATCCGACAGCAATTCTGGGAGAGCATGCGAGAAGTCAATCTGTGGGTGAATAGGAGAATAGCGTATGGTGAATCCTGCCGCGGAGCCGTTACCCAAGGGCAACATAGCCTCAACTGAAGAGGAGCTTATTCATGCATTATATGTGGACGACGAAACTGGCTTGCTGAAAGCCGCAAAAACAATTCTGGAAATGCAAGGAGCATTCCATGTGGAAACTGTTTCGTCTGTTGAAGAAGCCCTGAAAAGAATGGGAGAAAAAACGTTTGACGTGATCATTTCTGACTACATCATGCCAAGAAAAGACGGGCTAGAGTTTTTGAGGGAACTAAGAGAAAGCGGAAACAACATCCCGTTTATCCTCTTCACAGGAAAAGGCAGAGAAATAGTTGCCATCAAAGCATTGAATTTGGGCGCCGACCAGTACGTCAACAAAATCGGCTATCCAGAAGCGGTTTACAGTGAACTTTCACATGGCATCCGCACGGTTGTGAAAGGCAAGAAAGCGGAAGAGGCGCTGAAGGACATCGAAAAAGAGAAAAGTGCAGTTCTTGATAGCATGTCCGAGCTTGTTATTCATCAGGACCTGAAACACAGAATCTTGTGGACGAACAGCAAAGCTGCTGAATCTGTTAATATTAAAGTTGAACAAGTTAAGGGTCGCTACTGCCATGAGCTATGGGGAGGAAGTGCCAAACCATGTATTGGCTGTCCCATTGAGGAGGCTATAAAGACTGGTCAACCACAGCAGGGAGAAATCACTACGCCAGATGGCAGAGTCTGGTTTATTAACGGTTCTCCAATTAAAGACGCGAAGGGCAAGATAACAAGTATTGTGGAAGTCGTAACAAACATTACTGAACAAAAGAGTGCAGAAGAAGAGGTTAGAAAAAGCGAGGCAAGATATCGAGGTCTTGTCGAAAACATAGGCAACGGAATAGCCACCACAGAATTGGAGGGCAGAATTACTTTTGTCAATCAGGCGCTCTGCGAAATGATTGGTTACTCTGAAAAGGAGTTGATCGGCAAACCGTTTGCTGACTTTCTTCATCCAGACGACAAAAAAAGGATGCTACAACTATTTTCGGACAGCGGGAAAGACCCGAACAGAAAGCTTTCCGTAGAATTCCGAGTACTCCACAAGAAAGGACATATTATCCATATGTGTTCCAGCCCCAACGCCACCATACACAACAATAAGATAGTTGGATTCAACGCTATCCTCTCTGACGTCACTGAACACAAGAAAGCTGAAGAAGCCCTTCAGGAGGCTGAGGAAAAATATCGAAGAGTGGTTGAGCAGGCCCCTGACAGCATAATGATTTTTGACCTGAATGGCGTGGTTACGTCATGCAACGCTGCTTCAGTAGCAATGTCGGGGCATTCTAAAGATGAATTTATTGGAAAACACTTTTCAGAATTGAAGTCCTTAAGTGAGGGGGATATCCAAAAATTCCTGAAATTGCTTGATTCTCTTTTAGAAGGAAAAGCGCCGGAACCGTTTGAGATTGCTTACATAAATGAAGATGGAACTTCCGCTTTTGGTGAAGTCCACATAAGTTCGATGAAAGAAGGGGAAAGGGTAACGGGTTTTCAGGCAATAATGAGAGACATCACTGAACACAAGAAAGCTGAAGAGAAGCTACGGGAGAGTGAAGAAAAATTCAGGAACCTTGCGGAAAAGTCGCCGAACATGATTTTCATCAACAAAAGAGGCAGAGTAGTGTATGCCAACAAGAGATGCGAAGAGATTATGGGATACACGAAGGAGGAGTTTTACTCTCCTGAATTCAACTTCTTTACCTTAATTGCCCCAGAGTCTATGGAGTTGCTGAAATCAAGTTACAGCAACCATTTGAACGGCGATGAGATTCACCCTTACGAATACACCATCATCACAAAAGAAGGAAAGAGAATAGACGCTATACTCACGTCAAAATTGATAAATTATGAGCGAGAGACAGCAATCCTTGGAATAATAACCGACATCACTGAACGCAAACAGATAGAAAAGCAACTCAAGGAGTCTGAAGAGAAATACAGGAAGCAGTTTGAGGAGTCACTTGATGCCATCTTTTTGGGTGACGCCAAAACAGGCGAAATAGTTGACTGTAACCCTGCAGCCACAAAACTGGTTGGCAGAAAAAAATCGGAGCTGATTGGTAAGCATCAGCGGATACTCCACCCTCCCGAATCGGTCGAAGGCGAATTCAGCACAACTTTCGAACAGCACCGCACAGAAAAAGAATCGCAAGCTCTGGAGGACCAAATCATCACTAAGGACGGAAAAATCAGGGATGTTATGATCAACTCCACGATCTTTGAAGTAGAAGGCAGAAAATTGCTTCAAGGCACCTTCCATGACATCACCGAACGCAAGAAAGTGGAGGCAGAACTAAGACGCGAAAAAGAGCTGATGGAATGGGTTACAGCAAACAACGCTGCCGCACTTGTAATCATTTCTGAAGATTTCCGCATTTTGTGGGCAAATCGGCTTCTCACAGAATTTTTGGGGGACATAAAAGGAAAGGTCTGCTACTCCACACTCAATAATCTAACTGATGTTTGCCCCGGCTGCGGCGTTAAACAAATCCTTGAAACTGGGAAGAATAAAGTTGTTCATGAACAGGTAGTATCGGGAGTTAACGGTCAAAAAGTTTGGCTGGAAATTACTGCTATTCCAATCAGAGACAAAAAGGGTAACCTAATAGCAGTATCGGAGATGGCTATAGATGTGACTGACCGCAAGAAGGCTAAGGAGGCGCTGATGCGAAGTGAGAAGCGCTTTAGAGAGTTGAGTGAATTACTTCCTGAAGTTATTTTTGAAACCGATTTCAATGGGGTGCTTACATTCGTGAACAAAGCCGCATTTGAGCGGTTTGGTTATTCTCATGAAGAGTTTAAAACTGGTTTGCATGTTCTTCAGATGGTAGTTCCAGAGGAAAGAAAAAGAGCCAAAGAAAATATTGAGTGGGTATTACGTGGAGAAAAGCTAGGTCCTAACGAATATATGGGAATGAGAAAAGATGGCACCACATTTCCATTCATCATAACTTCTACTCCTGTTATCCATGAAAACAAACTTGTGGGTATACGAGGAATAATTGTTGACATCACTGAGCGCAAGAAGGCTGAGGAGGCGCTGAGAAGTAGTGAAAAGAAGTATAGAGAATTGCTCAACGGAATGAATGACACGGCTTGGGTTATCGATTTTGATTGTAACATCATTGATGTGAATGATGCTGCTGTTGAGGTTATGGGCTATTCCAGAGAAGAACTGCTTTTCATGGGGCTTACAGACATTGACTCTAATCTAAATCCAGAAGAAATCAAAGACCTTGTTGAGGGCATGCCTGCTGATGAAATACAGGTTTTCGAAACAGTGCACACCACCAAAACTGGAAAAAAAATTCCAGTCGAGATATCATCCAGTCTTGTGACTTACCGGGGAAAACGTGCAATCTTGAGTATCGCAAGGGACATCACTGAACGGAAGAGAGCCGAAGAAAAGCTGGAGCAGATGATGGACAATCTTGTGGCAATCAATGAGAAGCTGGGCGTTATTGGCAAGTTGACCAGGCACGATGTCCGAAACAAGCTCGCAGTAATCGCAAACAACGCTTACCTTGCTAGACAGACGCTGGCAAGCAACCCTGACGCTTTAGAGTATTTGGGGGACATCGAATCAGCCATTGATCAGATGGAGGAAATTTTTGATTTCGCAAGAAACTACGAGATGCTGGGCGTAGAAGACCTGTCATACATTGATGTGGAGAAGAACGTTGACGAGGCAGCAGTACTGTTTTCAGAATTCGCTAATGTAAAGCTTGTGAACGAGTGCCAGAACTTGACAGTGATGGCTGATTCGCTGCTGAGACAAGTATTCTATAATCTGATTGATAACACTTTGAAGTATGGAGAAAAGGTTAGCCAAATCCGAGTATACTGCCAAGAGGAGGAGAATCAGCTGAAGCTGGTTTATGAGGATGACGGCGTTGGCATCCAAGAGACCGAAAAAGAGAAGATTTTCAAGGAAGGCTACGGGAAGGGCACAGGCTACGGCTTATATTTGATAAGAAAAATCTGCGAAAACTACGGCTGGACAATCCAAGAAACAGGCGTACCCGGCAAAGGCGCCCAATTTACCATGACGATACCAAGAATAAGCAGAAGCGGAAAAATGGGTTACATAATCACTTATGTCTGGTAAAATAATGTTTTACTGCAAAAAATTTATGTGACCAGTTTCACGCCCTCGGCGACAGCGTCAACTCTCTTCAGATTATTAAGCAAAACATTGAGTCGGTAGCTGCTTGTGCCTATTTTAATCAATTCCTTTACTATATAATCGGGGCGAACAAAAAACCGCTGATAAGCATCATGGATCATCTGCTCAATCTCTTGGCGGGGCACCGCGTCAGGCGAGACCTCAGAAACCATGACCCCGGTTTCCCAGTGTTTCTCTTCATCCAAGATTCCCTGCATTTTGAGTTCCTCCCAGATGTCGGTTCCTGGGAAAGTGGCTAGAATGTTGAATTGGGGAATGTCTACATGAATTTTCTGCGCAAAAGTTAGGGTGTGCTGAATTTCCTGTCTTGTTTCGTTGGGCGCACCCAAAATAAACGATGCCACTATCACGTCTATGCCCGCTTTCCGTGCGTTTCTGGTTGCATCCTCTGCCTGTTTTGGGGTTGTCCGTTTGTCATAATAATCCAGAATCCGTTGGGTGCCGTTTTCTATTCCAAAGTAAATCATTCTGCAGTCTGCCCTCACCATCTCCTGCAGCATATCTCTGGGGCAGTTGTCAACTCTGCCTTCAGCAAAAAATTCGATGTCAACCTTCTCTTTCTTCAGCCTCTGGCACAGTTTGATGACCCGTTTTGGGTTCAAGGTGAAGTTGTCATCCACAAAAAGAAACTGCTTGTAGCCTTGACTGGACAGAAGATGCAGCTCCTCCATGATGTTCTCCACTGACCTAGACCGCCACAGGTTCCGCGCTAATCTTCGGCATCCACAGAAGCGGCACTGAAAAACGCAGCCTCTGGAGGAGACAAAGCCGCTGAACTTCTTCGGCGCAACAACTATTCCAGCCGTGGTGTTATGGTATTCTACTGGCAACATTTCCCTGTCTGGAAAAGGCAACGAGTCAACGTCCTTGATTAAGGGTCTGTCAGGAGTCGAAACAATCTTGTCACCGTTTCTGAAGTTGATTCCCAAAACTTTCTTCAGGTCACCATTCTTTTCTAGGCACTTTGCCAATTCAAGGCTGGTGTGTTCTCCTTCGCCCCGAACAATAAAGTCAACAAAAGGATACTTCGTTAGAATCCGCTCAGCATTGAATGTTGCAAAGAAGTTGCCAAAAACAGTGAGGACATTCGGGTTCTCCTTCTTCACGTTCTCTGCGATGAGCGCTGCTTTGCGGCATGAGCTGCTTAATGTGGAAAACCCTACGAGGTCTGGGTCCTCTTTTTTCACCCAATCAACTGTGTCCTTCAGGGAGTAGCCCTGCGGCGCCTCGTCGGTTATGGAAACTTCTACGCCGTTTTCCTTGAGGTAGGCTGCTATGTAGAGCATGCCGAGGGGCGGGGCTGCTCCCACCATCTTCTTAACATCTTCGATAGGCAACTCAGGATTTGGACCCGGATTTATGAACGAAAACTTCATGGGTTTCCCTTTTTTCCCTCCGTAACTTTTATGCAGACGCATTTAAGTTTAGTGTCAAAAAACCGTTAACCCTTCTGGAAGCCACAAGCGCTACAACAGAAGTTCTTCCATCGCTCAGGGACAATGCCAAGTTTCTATCATCTTTTGCGGTGCACCAGTCTTTTCTTTTCCGTATCGGCAATGCGGCTTTGTCAGATGCCGCTGAGACCTCAGCGACGTAATGTAGAGTCCCGGCTCGAGACCAAGTTCTTCCGTGACTTCCAGCTTTTTCAGTTGCGAAGAACGAAAACCACAACGGTCACATCTGAAGCCCTGACTCTTGCCCATAGACTTCATTCTCTTCCCGCATTCAGGGCAAAGGGGATTAACAAATGAGGTTCTGGGAGCCAATTTTTGAATAATCATCTTCTCAAGATTGATGGTCAACTGATGCTCTGAAGAAGAAGGACGAACTCCACCGAAAACCTTTACGATGTCGCCTGCCACAAGTTTTCGTGCTGTCTTGCAGAGCGTTACTGTAGGCTCATAGGCGGCGCAATCCACCTCTCCCGTCTCGTCTTTAATCGAAAATATGACGTGCCCGCCTTGGATTACCCTCGGCTCCTTGGACACCACTCCCTGAACAACCACCGGATTGTAGGGCTGTATCTCCTTAACTGTGCTTGCGTTTCGCAGGTGAGCGTCTGTTCCTTGGTTTGTTCGGAAAATTATCCACCGTTCAACAGGTTCCTCCTTCAAAACCAACCCGTATGCATGTTTAACGGCTTCCGCGGTTTCGCCTCTGATTCCGCAGAGAATGGGGTCAGGTCCTCTGGGCGTAATCAGGACTCTGCCTGTTTCAGGGTCCACGTTGTTGAATGTAGCAGGAGACTTTGCGTCCATAGCTTTTATTGATTGAGTATTTACTTGGCGGGGTTTGCCACGGTTTTCTGCCAGTCGGTAGGATATGATTTCGAAGGTGTGGTCTCCGCTCAGGTCCTCTCCTATTGCAGCTAAGCCTCCGATAAGCCCTCTTCCCTTCTTGAAGCCCACAGCCTCGGCGCCAAACCGCTTAACAAGCGTTAAGGTTTCATCGATTGTCACTATTTGCTGCTCAGCTTTTTTTGCGAAGTCCCTGATTTGCTGGGGAACGTCCCCCAAAAGATAGACGACGCCGGGGTCGGTTCCGCCGTAACCTAACTCAGAGTTTGCTTCAACAGTGTCTAGGACGGCTTCTTTGATGGCGTCTAGGGCGTCTTCGGGGCAGTCGATGTGGAGGCAGAGGGCTCCGTTTCCTCGGGTCTTCCATGGAACATTGGGGTTAAGCCTGACCAGTTTTGGGTAATCCGTGAATGAGACGCCCATGCTGCACATTTTTTCGACGAGGAGGGCGGCTATGTGGGTGGTGCAGCCTCCGTTCGGTGAATCAGTATCGTCGAATCCTATGTGCAGCTTAACCATTTTGGCTTCCGCTCATTGCCTGTAGTTAGGTTGCTTGGCGGATAAGAACTTTCATGCAGCAGTTGTTTCTTTCGGATTAAAGAAAGGCAAATAGAAAAGGGGGAGGTGAAGGCTACTTTTGCCCCTCAATCACTATCATGGTGAGGGTTGACCGAACCTTGTCCAGTCTTCGCACGTTCCATGTGACAATCTCTTTGAGTTTATCCATTGTGTCTGCGCCGACTTTAGCTACAACATCGTAAACGCCGTAAACCATGTAAGCTTCCTTCACAGCATCAATCTTCTTTAACTCATCCAAAACTTCGTTTTCCGATCCTATCTCCGTGTTTATTAACACAAAAGCCATAGGCATAAAACCATCTCCATAACATATTATACAATAATCTCCCTAAAAAATTTGTGCCTATTTAACCCGAAAAGAGCCCGCTTCGAAGCCTCCAACATTCTGGCAGACAATTTTCAGATGCTACCGTGGGCTTTGACGAACTTGTATAAAATCGACAAGTATAAAGAATCGGCTTGTGATGAATAGGTCAGGTGACAATTCTCTTGCAGTGCGAAGTATGTGGTCGTCAAATATTTGGCACCCCCATCAAGGCGATAATTGAGGGCGCCAAGCTGTCTGTTTGCTCTGAATGCGCTAAGCTAGGTTCAGGTTACTGGGAACCCAAACCTCAACCTCAGCGCCGCGCAAAAGGTGGAATAAAGCGTCAGTCAACACCCATTTCTTACTCGAAGAGGCAGCAGCTTCCGATAGTGACTGAAACATTGGAGCTTGTGGGCGATGTTGGTCAGCAGGTGAGGCAGGCTAGGGAAGGGCTTGGATTGAGCCATGAGGATTTGGGCAGAAAAATCAGAGAACGCGTCTCAGTGCTGCGTAAGATCGAAAGCAGCAAAATGGTTCCTGATTTGGCGCTTGCGGAGAAGCTGGAGCATACGTTGAGGATAAAGCTTCGTGTGCCTGCCTCAGAGCCCAAAGTTCAGCCTGTTCTGTCATCTAAACCCCGTGGAACAACCTTAGGAGATCTAGTCCAGTTCAAGGTGAAGGACGAGGAGGAAAAGAAGTAACGAAGGCAATCATCGTTCAACGGCGGCTCAGGTCAGAGCTTTCAAGTCTAGCTGAACTCGGGAGCCTCGCTAAGGCAGCAGGATACACTGTTGTGGGTTCCATGGAACAGGTCAGAAAAAGGGACTCCCGGTACCAGATTGGGCGGGGAAAAATAAAGGAATTAGCCGAGTTGGTAACCGAAACTGGCGCCGAGAAGATTATTTTCGATAACAGCTTGACGCCGGTTCAGGCATACAACTTGGCTAAAGCTACGGGAGTAGCCGCTATTGACCGTTTTCAGCTTATTCTAGAAATTTTTTCCAGACGAGCTTCAACCTATGAGGCGGAGCTTCAGATTCAGTTGGCTAGCCAACGGTACGAGTTGTCGAGGGCAAAAGAGCGGGTGAAGCTGGCGAGGATGGAGGAGCAGCCCGGCTTTATGGGTCTAGGAAAGTATGAGGTTGACATTTACTTTGAGGCTGTGAAGCGGCAGATCGGTTTTATCGAGAGCAAACTGAGAAAGAAGCGGGAGGAGCGGCAGCTGCATCGTGTCCGAAGAGACGAGATGGGCTATTCGTCGGTGTCGTTGGCTGGGTACACGAACGCGGGTAAAAGTTCACTGTTTAATCTGCTCACAGAAGAAACCGTTCCCGTTAATAATGCGCTCTTCACCACGCTTTCCACAACAACCCGTGCGGTGGAGTTTTCGAAAAGAAAGGTTCTGCTGACGGACACG
>CAZYJH010000059.1:0-9589 GCA_964647775.1 uncultured Candidatus Bathyarchaeia archaeon | reverse complement strand
TCCCCATTCTTCGGTTGTGCTGTCTGAAACTTTTGTTGTGCCAGGGGGTGGTGAAACAGTGAGACCTATTAATCTGACTATTTGGGACCAACTTCACATCCATTTTAGAAGTACAACTGAAGCCTATGGGCATCTTGGGCACATTAATTTCTTGATTTTAGATGAAACCAACTATTTGAAGCGGAAAGCTGAAGAACCCTACGATAAGCTTGTGTATCTCTCTCAATTTGCTAAATATGACCAATATTGTCTCATCACGCATAATGGTACTTGGTATTTTATTTGGGATAATAGTTTTAGGTCAAGTAGTTCTAGTCCGATTCCATCACAAAAAGAAGTAAGCACCACAATCACTAGAAATTGGAATGAGACAGCTTATCGAGACATTACCGTTTATCATACAATAGTTCCAAGCGCCTATTCTACCTACGTAGAATACTTGGGAATTGCTCTTATCGCAGTAAGTGTTGTAGCAATCCCTTGGGGAATTGTTTCAAAGGAAAAAAGAGACGAAATAGAGTACTAAGTTGTAGAAGCGTGCGCAAAAAAGTGATTTGGTGAAGCTAAATTGTTGCTTAACTCGATTAGAGTTTAATAAATTTAGGTATAGCTCACACGTTCGCCTTACAGTTAACCGTTTTTAGTAAAAACACGTAAAAGGTGAACAACTTATCACTGATTGAATATCAAATAAAGTCAATTTCAACTTCATGGTTGTTACTTTGTTCAAAAAATTCCTAATAAATAGTAAATTTAGTATTTACTAAACAATGTACCTCTATTATGATTCAAATATGTTTATTGTTTGTTTTGGCAGTTGATTAGGCACGTTTTTTAACTTCAATATTGTTACCGTTAGCAGTAGCGGCTTCAGCCCGGTCAATGGCGATTTCCGCAATTTCGGCGGAATGTTGGTTTATTCGCTTTAGGCAGTCAATGATCAGGTAAGCGTGTGATAGGACAAGGCTGGAGATTTTTGTTCTGTCTGCGTCTCTCCAAATTTTCCATGATTCTTCAAGGTTCAGGTCGCTGGCGGGCATGATGTCGAGTATTTGGTTTGCTAAATGTATGTCCTTGGATAGAAGCGCTTGAACTGAATTGTTGAATGAGCGTTTTATTGTGACGCTTAGTTGGTAAAGTGGCTCTAAAATCTGCCTCGGAAGGTCCTGCTTGTTCAGCATGATGACGCTTGCTGAGATGTTGTTTACGTTGCAGGAGATTTCATATATTATGTGGAGAATCTGAAGATAATCAACGCAGTCAATCAAAGTTACTTTCGAATTGTTTTCTGGCGTTGGAAAGAGCAGCAAGCTGCGAAGTAAGCGGTTGGTAACTAATGAAAGCCGTTTAATGTCATGCATTCTTCTAGATAGACTTGGATTTGGGTCGGCGTTTTGTTCTCGCAGTGCAGAAACGGTTTCTTCAAACAACGATGATATTACGTTGTGAATCCGCTGCATTGTCTTGTCGATTTCCAAGCTTCGTTTTAGCAAGCACTGTATCGTTATAGCGTCTCCGGAAATCTCAATAATTTCTAAGCCAAACAGATGATTGACTACGTCTCTGATGCTTTCTTGTTGTCCCTCAGCGATTCTTTCCTTCGCTTTCAGTTTTATTATGTCAAAGCCGTCTACGTAGGCGGCTACAATTTCCCGCTTGAAAGAATGTAATGAATCTGTGTCTTTGATTGTTAGGATAATTTCTCTTGGCTTTTCTTTTGTGTCGGCAGGGTTAATGCACAAGGAGTCGTTTGGTTGTGGACTCAAAGTGACTTTGTCGCCTTGTTTCAACTTCATGACGTTTGTCCACGATTTGGGAATAGAGACGTAGAGGGTGTTGCCGATCTTTTGGAGCTTTCTTGTTTCGGACATGATAACCTCGCCAAGATTAAACTTACTTAATCCGATTTAATTATTTATGTCAGATATATAAAATTATGGGAAAACTTTATACACATCGGTCTAGCGCTTCATCCCACAGAGGAACAATGAATATGACTGCCGGAAAACTGCCTGCCGCTGTACTAAACGCCTCTTTTTATCTGTCCCTCTTATGCTTCATCAGTGCCAGTCTAGCATCTTTGCTGTCGGCGTCATTTTTGCCCGTATTATTCATTTTTGCATTCGTTGGGACAATAACGCTTATACGACATCTGAAAAGTAAACATATGTTCTGGACTAAAAACCTGAACACAACCTTCGAACATATGAAAACAGAAGTGATAAGACAGATATGACCGTGAGCCCGCTCCCAAACACTTCGATAACGATTACATCCGTTCTTGTGCAGCCTGCATTCCCCTCTACTGCATCAAGAACTTTCGGACTCACGAGCTTGTACACATTCTGTAAGCGGCGCGGAATCATTCTTGAGGAACATTGGGAAGGTGAGCATGCTTGCTGATTGAGTCACTGATCGCCTTTGTGCTCATCCTAATTATCTCGGCAGTAATTTACCTTGTAACTAAGCAGTTAGTTCCCAAGCCTACGCTCAGTGAAGAAAAAAGTTCCATGTATGCATGTGGAGAAAAAGTGGTCTCAAAAAGGCTGCTGGTCAATGTTAGCCTCTACAAGTATCTGATATTCTTCGTTATAATCGACTCTCCAGCATTGATACTCGCATTTGCAGCTATAGCCCTAGAGCTGATCAACCCCTTCACTTTGCTAATTTACCTAGGCATCATTCTAGCAGCAGACATGCTGCTTCTGGGAGGTCTCTAAAACGGTTGACCTGGGCTTGCTTAAATGGGCTAGAACAAAATCGCCTTGGCTGCTTCACTTCAACAGTGGCGCCTGCAACGGATGCGACATCGAAGTTGTTGCCTTGCTGACGCCCAGATACGATGTGGAACGTTTCGGCGTGAAACTTGAACCCTCACCCCGTCATGCAGACGTTCTTGTAGTAACTGGAGTTGTTACTAAACAGTGCAAAGCACGTCTTAAGATGATCTATCAGCAGATGCCTTCGCCAAAATTTGTTGTAGCCGTAGGAGCTTGCGCCTGTTCTGGCGGAATATTCCAAGGCTGCTATAACGTGAGTGGGCGACTCGATAAGATAATTCCTGTTGACGTTTATATTCCGGGGTGTCCGCCTAAACCAGAAGCAATTGTGCAGGGCGTTGCGAAACTACTTGCGAAACTGAAGGGATAAAACCATGAAAATGTTTGAAACTGCTGTAGACTGTCTCAAGAACAACTTGGCTGATGCGATTGTCGAGCTTAGAGTCCCTAGGCCAAGGAAAGCATACATTCTTCTTAAGCCTGAACGCCACAGAGACGCAATATCCCTGCTTCTGAAAGAAGTTAAAGACACGATACTTTCGACAATATCTGGAGTAGATTTAGGAAACGAAATCGAACTAAACTATCACATGGCATGCGAGGGAACAGTCACCCTCAAAAACCGCATTAGCCGAGAAAAACCTGTCACCCAAACTATCACTGACATTCTGCCCGGAGCAAACCTGTATGAGCGGGAAGTCTTCGACCTCTTAGGCGTTGTCTTTGAAGGACATCCAAATCTGAAACGTTTGATGCTTCCTGACCTTTGGCCCCAAGGAGACTATCCTCTAAGAAGAGATTGGAAGCCTGCCGTCAATCAGGAGCCCGATTTTGGTTCTGAGGAAGCATTGGAGACAGAGCCAGCCGAAGATGATGCTGGGTCGATAATTAATGTTGTTGTGGGTCCTCAGCATCCCGTTTTGCATGAGCCTGAACGGTTCTCTTTCAAGGTTGATGGGGAGACGGTTGTGGATGTTGAGCCTCGTCTTGGGTATGTTCACCGTGGCATTGAGAAAGCTGCTGAGCGTATGATGTATTTCCAGGACGTGTTTCTGGTTGAGCGAATCTGCGGCATCTGTAATGCTGCGCACACCACCGTTTTCTGTCAAGCTGTCGAAGACATAGGAAACATTGAGACTCCGCCTCGTGCTCTGTACCTGCGTACTATAATACATGAACTGAACAGGGTTCACAGTCACCTTCTGCTGCTTGGAGTTGGTGGTCACCTGCTTGGTTTTGAGGCGTTATTCCAGCATGTGTGGCGTGACCGTGAGCCAATAATGGATATAGTTGAGCTAATCACGGGCAACCGTTTGATGAGCGGCTTTAACACGATTGGCGGAGTAAGACGTGACATAGACCCAAACACTGTCGAGAAGGCTCTGAAGACTGTTAAAGCTGTTAGGAAACGGGCAGTTTTCTACAAGAAGGTGTTCGAGGAAGACGCCACCTTGAGGCTTAGAACTGAAGGCGTTGGCGTGCTAAGCAGAGAAGACGCTTTGAAGTTATGTGTTGTTGGGCCAGTTCTGAGGGGCTCAGGGGTTGCTTCTGATGTCCGAAAAGATGACCCATATGCGGCGTATGAGGAAATCCCGTTCAATGTTATAAGCTATGATGAATGTGACACGTGGGCTAGGCTGATGGTCAGGGTTGACGAGGTGGTGGAAAGCTTAGACATAATAGAGTATGCGCTTGGTCACCTTCCTGGTGGACGTTTGCGTGTTAGGGTTCAACGAAAAGTACCTGAAGGCGAAGCCGTTAGCCGCGTTGAAGCTCCACGAGGCGAGCTTATACATTACGTCAAAAGCGATGGAACAGCCTATCCCTACCGTGTTAAGGTCAGATCTCCCACCCTAGCCAACCTTATAGCTTTTCCAGACATCATCCGAGGCGGATACATCGCTGACATTCCTTCCGTGATGGGAAGCCTAGACCCCTGCTTCTCCTGCACTGACCGCATGGCCTTCATTGACACCAAAAAGGGTCAGAACTGGCACTGGAGCCTTGACGACGTAAACAATTCCAAAAACAGAAAGGCGCTGATATAGGATGGCTCTTGATTTACTCTTTTTTGTAAGGGCGCTGGTGTTTCCGGGTTTCCTCTTTCTTTTGATGCTTGTTCTCTTTTTTGACTGGGTTGAAAGAAAGGTTGCCGCCAGATTTCAGAACCGCATGGGTCCCTCCTATGCAGGTCCCTTTGGCATTCTGCAGCCCATAGCCGATTACATAAAACTGTTTTCAAAGGAAGATATCACCCCAACGCAGACCAACAAGCTGCTGTTTGTGGCTGCTCCCCTTCTTGCGTTCTCGCTTTTTGTTTTCGGTCTCTTCTTTATCCCGATTGATGGCTCAAACGTGATTTTGGGTTCAAGTTTTGAGGGAGACCTGCTTCTGGTTTTGCTTATAGTGACGCTTGCAAACTTCGGCATTTTTCTTGCTGGTTGGGCTTCTTTGAATCCTTACAGCGGGATTGGCGCCACCCGTGTTCTGACCCAGTTTCTTGGGTACGATATTCCGCTTATCATTCTCGCGATTGGTCCCGCTTTTCTTGCAAAAAGCTTGTCCATTGTGGATATTACGGCGAGCCAAAGACTTCCTTTTGCGTTGCTGATTCCTTGGTGCTGTGCCCTGTTTATTCTGGTTCTGCAGGCTGAGTTAGAGAAAGACCCCTTTGATATTCCCCACGCGGAAACCGAGATTGTGGGCGGCTACGAAACAGAGTACAGCGGAAAAAAGCTGGCTTTCATAAAGCTTTCAGAAGATTTCCAGTTCCTGATTGGCGCTTCCCTTGTAACCGTTCTGTTCTTGGGCGGCTCTCATGGACCCATGCCGTTTGGTCCGTCAGAGTTCTGGCATGTTTTCTGGTTTATGCTTAAAACTCTTGGAGTAGTCTTTGTTCTGGAGTATATCGGCAACGTGTCTGCACGGCTGCGTATTGACCAAGTTGTTCACGGCAACTGGAAACTGTTGATTCCGTTGTCTGTTCTGGCTCTTGCTCTTACAGTAATTGTTGAACCACTGTTGAGGTCAGTGATTGGTTAAACGGAGGAAAAAGTGTGGCAAAAAAACGAAGACGACTCCCAGCGCTGATAAAAGATATGGGCGCATGCCTCTTCAAGAAGCCCTACACTCAACAGTACCCCTTCGTTAAGGTGCAGGCTCCTGAAGGCTACCGCGGCAGACACATTTTTTATCCCGAAAAATGCATCAGCTGTGGCCTATGTGAGAGGGACTGCCCAGCCAAGGCTATAGAACTTATTGAAGTTTCTGGAAAGCGGATGCCCCACTTTTATCTTGACCGCTGCATATTCTGCTATTTATGCGCGGAAGGCTGCCCAAGAGAGGCAATAAAGCTTTCAACAAATTTTGAGATGTCCACAACAGAAACTGAAGAACTAACGATAAGCCCGAAGGAGTTCATCTCCAACGAAAAAGTCACTATAAGTGGTGGAGGAAAGTAAGCGTGTGGCTTGAAACTGTTTTGGCTGTTGGCATGGTAATCTCTGCGGTTTTCGCGATATACCTGAAGGAAACGGTGTCTTCGGTTTTGTCCCTGAGCACCATGATGATTCTGCTTTCGCTGCTTTACTTCACCATGAATGCTCCTTTTGCCGCAATTTTCCAGTTAGCGTTAGGCACCGGAACCTCAGCGATTTTCCTTCTTGCAGGAGATACGTTAACCAAAAAAAGCGAAGCAAAAACAACCTCCAAGACCCTTCTTGTGGGGCTAATAGCCTCCGCCTTTCTTTCGGTCCCTGTACTTGTTGGAGGTTTGATGAGCCAGCCTTCCCTTCAGTCAACTGAGTTCTCGCTTTCCAGCGCCTTATGGGACGTAAGGGCTGTTGATGTTCTTGCTCAAGGTTTAGTTATTTTGACGGCTGCGCTTGGCGTAGTGCTCCTTCTGAAGGAGGAACGGAGGCGAAAATAGGATGGATTACATAATACTTTCTCTAACGATTTTGGCGCTTGGAATAGTCGGCTTGGTTACGAAGCATGACCTGATAAAAATGCTGATCGCCATAGAAATGATCACTGCAGCGGCAACAATGAATTTTGTTGTTTTCGGCTCATTAATGGAGGACTCTTTAGGTCAAGCCTTCGCGATTCTTGCCCTCTCCGTTGACGCATGCGTAACAGCTGTGGCTCTTGCACTTGCCATAGTCATCTTCAAACAACTGAACATCCGCGACGTCAGAGACCTGTCGGAGCCATCCGAGCAAGAAAACCAACCTGAGGAGGAAAACTGAAATGCTGATTCCATCCGATTACGCTGCATGGCTCTGCTGGGCAATTCCCTTTGTAGGCTCACTGTTTGTGCCTTTGGTTGCCAAGCTTCGCCGTAAAAGTGTTGGCTGGTACGCTGTCGCTGTTACTATTCTTTCTGTTGCCTGCACTGTTTTGCTGATTCCAAGCGTGATTGCCGGTCATGGCGAGCCGCAGGTGTATTCTCTTCCTTGGATGCCCGCGTTGAACATTGATGCCAGCGTCCTCATAGACCCGCTAAGCACCGTGATGGCGAACATTGCATCCTGCATTGGCTTGCTGATAATGATTTACTCCGTAAACTATATGGAGAAAGAAAAGGCAACTCCAAGATTCTTCTTCTTTATGCTGCTTTTCGTGGGCGGAATGGTTGGGTTGGTCATGGCAAACAATCTGTTGCAGATGTACTTCTTCTGGGAAACCGTTGGACTGTGCTCCTACGCGCTTATCGGATTCTGGTACGAAAGACCTGAAGCATCCAAGGCAGGAATAAAAGCCTTCATAGTAACAAGAATCGGAGACATCTTTCTTCTGCTCGGAATCCTGCTGCTCTACGTGGATACGGGCACCTTCAACTTTCAAGAAATCCGTGAACTTATCGCTGCTGGAGCCGTTTCGGTTCCGATGTTGACTGTGTCACTATTGATGCTGATTGGGGCTATCGGCAAATCTGCGCAGGTTCCGTTGCAGGTTTGGCTTCCGGACGCCATGGAGGGTCCATCACCTGTTAGCGCTCTCATTCATGGTGCAACCATGGTTAAGGCAGGAATCTACCTTGTGGCACGAATCTACATCCTCTTCTCTCTGGTGCAGCCATGGTTAACCACCGTCACCTATATTGGAGGAATCACGGCTTTCCTCGCCGCAACCATGGCACTAACCAGCAATGACCTGAAACGGGTCCTAGCATTCTCTACAATAAGCCAGTTGGGCATGATAATGTCCGCGCTAGGCATCGGAACTGAGCTAGGATGGTTCGCCAGTCAATTCCATGTAATCAGCCATGCCCTCTTCAAGTCGCTGTTGTTCCTCTCTGCTGGAGTTGTAATGCACGTCACACACACTCTTGACCTGAATCAGCTTGGAGGATTAAGAAAAAAGATGCCCATAACCTTCATAGTGAGCGTTATCGGAGCGTTTTCGCTTGCCGGCATCCCGCCCTTCAGCGGGTTCTGGAGCAAAGATACAATTTTCGAAGCCATAATCTTAGCCAACAACGCTCCACTCTTCATTCTGATTTTCGTAACCTCTGTGCTAACCGCAATCTACAGCATCAGATGGATCTGCAAGGTTTTCCTCGGAGAAAGATCGGAGTTTCTGGCAGACCATCATCTACATGATCCTAGTCCAGTAATTTATGTTCCTCTTGTCCTTTTGGCTGCGGCTTCATGCATCACCGGCTTCTTCAAAAGTCCTCTAGAGCATTACCTTGGAATACATTTTGAGGCATCAATGAATGGTGTACTTTTGGCTAGTGCAGCCTCAGCAGTAATTCTCGCGATTGCTGTGCCTACAGCATATTACCTTTACTACAAAAGACGCGCAACTTCCATGTTTTTTGCAAGAAATCTTTTAAAGAATCCCCTTTATTTGTTAATATCTAACGGCTATTATTTTGACGCCGTTTACTACAAAATCTTGAGTGGGGTCATGGGTTTGTCGCAATTTACATACAATGTAATCGAAATGGCTGGGCTACAACGTTTTCCTTATGTTGTTGCAGACGGGGCTTCAAGGATAGCCCATGGTACCCACGATTACATAGAAGCGTTTCTTGACCGCTTCGTTTACGTTATAGCAGGTGGAGCCGTGATTACTGCACACAAAACTCATGAGCATCTTGAAGCCTTTCTTGACCGCTTCTGCTATATTCTGGCGGGTGGAACCGTGGAGACTGCCCGCGTAACTCATGAATACATCGACTCATTCTTGGATAAGATGGTTTACCTGTTTGCAGGAAAGACCGTTGAGCATGGACAAAAAATCAAGAAAGTGCATAGAGGACACCTGCCAGACTTTGTTTTGGCAGCCGTGCTCGGCTTTGTTCTAATCATCATTTTGCTTTTATTAACTGGAGTGAGGTAAAAAAATGCAAACATTATTGATTGCTTTGATGTTGCCGGCTCTGGCTATTCCCGTAGTCTATGGTGTCGGCAAAAAATCTGCAAAAGCCGCTGCCTTGATTCTCGCATTACTCTCTATTGTCAGCTTGTGCCTTATTGTAACTTTGATTCCCACTGTTCTGAATGAGGGACAATACATAGAATCGTACTATTGGATACCGTCGCTAGGTTCCGCTTTCACGCTTTTCGTTGATGGCATCAGCCTCTCGTTGGCTATTGTTACTTTGATACTGGTTGCGGCGTGTACGGTGTATTCCATAAATTACATGGAAGACAAAAAGTCGCTTCCAGAATACTACGCGTTAATGAGCCTACTTACGATCGGATTGGTTGGAGTTTTCATCACATCCAATCTGCTGCTCTTCTACTTCTGCTGGGAACTCATGCTTGTTCCAACATACTTCATCATAGGCGGATGGGGAT
>CAZYJH010000058.1:0-9699 GCA_964647775.1 uncultured Candidatus Bathyarchaeia archaeon | reverse complement strand
AGGTGCCTATCCAGTGACGGTGACCAAGGGATTCCACCATGTCATGCACCATGTTCGCCCCAGTTGTCACAACAGCATGCACATATCCATCTTCTATCAGGTTTCTGATGATTTTCCTCATTCCCCCCGGAACTAGAGGACCTGCTAGAGTCAAGAACACGGTGTAATCTCGGTCGCTGAACATTTCCTTTACGATTTCGGCTGCCTTTCCAATGTTTCCGGCGCCAAGCACCCCACATTCTTTCATTTCAGAAACGAGGGCGCCAACGGTTAAACCCTTCTTCAGTTGTATATGTTTTACGCGTTTCAACTTTTTCCGCCACAGTCACAACGATAACAGATAAGATTGGAGATTAGCGTTTTAAAAAGGTAATTATATAGACCAGAAAAGCTGGCCAGAAAAGGGGGTTTAGCCTTTTGTTCGGGTTATTCTGGTTCTGCCCAGAATAGTCCAATACTCAACTTCAATGCCTGATTCCAGTTTAGCTTTCAGGTCTTCATCTTCTGGGTAAGGTGCTTCACTCATTTCGTAAGTTTCCAAGTCCATCAACTGAACTGCCGAAGGCAATAGGGCGATAACTTGCCCAGTTTTTTTCTCTATGAGGGGAACGTCAACCTGCGCGCTTACAGGTTTCACAATGGTCTTTTTTGTTTCGTCAAAAACGCTTATGGCTACGATGCGCGCCTTTGCAGCGCCATGTTTTCCGGGTTTCGATTTACTGTAGCTTACTATTTTGCATGGTGCATCGTCTATGATTATGTAGCTGCCGACTTTTAGTGCGCCCACATCTGAGGGTCTGCTCATGTTATCTGTTCTCCTGTTAGGAGAATTTCACGCATTTCTCTGTTAATAATCTATCGCCTAAAATATGCCTCTGACAACATGAACAGTTAGTAACGTAAAATAGCCAGTTATACAGCATTCATATTTGGGTGCAACCTTAAAGCGGATGGGAATCAACATATGAAAGTTATCGTCCTCGATACGTCAGCTTTCATCGCCGGCTTTGACCCGCTTACAGTCCCAGAGAAGCAATACACGGTGCCAGAGGTTAAGAATGAACTTATTGAAGGCTCCATGCTTTGGATGCGCTTCAACGCAGCAGTAGAAAGCGGAAAGTTGACGGTTAAGAGTCCAAAAAGCGCCGTTTTTCAGGAGATTCAGGAAGCTTCAAAAAAAGTGGGAGACATGCGTTACCTCTCTGAGGCGGATTTGCAGGTGCTGGCTTTGGCGCTGGAGCTGAAGGGCAGCGGTTATAGTCCAGTGATTGTCACGGACGATTACTCGATACAGAATGTGGCTAACAAAATCGGTGTCGAGTTCACGTCGTTAATGACTTTCGGAATCAAGTTCCGCTTCAAATGGATACTATACTGCCCCGGATGCTTCCGCAAATATCCTTCAGACTATAAATTCAAAGTTTGCGAAGTCTGCGGAACCGAACTCAAACGGAAGCCCAAGAAAAAAACGCGTCTGTAAACCATGGATGAAATGGCGCCGGGGAAGGGATTTGAACCCTTGTGGCGCAAGCACCACCGGTTTTCGAGACCGGCACATTACCGCTCTGTCACCCCGGCAACCAAAAGTGTAAAGTTTTTTGTAGCTTAAAAGCGCTTTCGCCCAGAAAGGAGCTGTTAGCAGAAGGCTGTGTGAAGTTCGCCGTTTTTTTGTTCAAAGCAGATGTGTTTCAGCCAGTTTTTGTCGTCAGTGGTTGGGTAATCTTCGCGGTAATGGGTTCCTCTGCTTTCTTTTCTGGTGTGAGCGGCTTTTGTTATAAGATTGGCTACGGTGACCATACTTTTTAGTTCAAGAAACCGCGTGTTTACTCCATTTCTGCCAATAATAGCCAATCTTGCGTTTATGCGCTCCAGTTTTCTGAGCATCAAACCCATTTGTTCTTCGTTTCGGATTATCCCAACATAGTCCCATAGCGCATTTCTTAGTTCTGCTTTAAGATAATTCAATTCTTGCGATTCTACGTCAAAGAACACGGTTTCTTTTTGTTGTGGCGGCGCTTCAAATTCGTTCTTCAGATACCGTTTTGCTTTTTGTGCACCTAAAGACGAAAAAACCACGGATTCCAGCAGAGAATTGCTTGCTAACCGGTTAGCTCCGTGTACTCCAGTGCAGGTGCATTCGCCGAAGGCTAGGAGATTGGGGATAGATGTTTCTCCATATTCGTTTGTTTTGATTCCTCCGCAGATATAGTGTGCAGCAGGAGACACGGGAATCAGGTCTTCGGTAATGTCTATGTCATACTTCAAGCATTCCTGATGAATCATCGGAAAACGATCCAAAATGAAGCTTCTGCCTTTATGCCGAATATCCAAATAGACAGAACCTTTCTTGAGTTCATTAAATATGGTTCGGGCTATTATATCCCTTGGAGCAAGCTCGCCCATGCTATCATAGTCCAGCATGAACCTTGCCCCTTTCTCGTTCACAAGAATTGCTCCTTCGCCACGAAGAGCCTCTGAAATCAGAAAATGCGGAGCACCAAGCTTGTTCAAGGTGGTGGGATGAAATTGCACAAACTCCATATCCTCAATTTTTGCGCCCGCTCTGAGAGCCATGGCTATTCCGTCGCCTGTAGCAATTTCCGGGTTCGTCGTATTCTGGTAGATGTAGCCGACCCCGCCAGTAGCTAAGATGATTGCCCGCGCAAAAATATCATAAACTTTTCTTTGTTTTATGTCCAATATCTTAGCGCCAACGCATTCCTTGTTTGTTAAGATAAGGTCGATGGCGAAACAGTCCTCGAAAACTTCGATGCCAGGGTTTTCTCGAACGCTTTCAGTCATTGCCTGCTCTATTTCTTTGCCAGTTGAATCTCCGGAGTGCAGTACTCGAGCCATGCTGTGTCCGCCTTCTGTGGTTAAATGAAGTTCATCGTTCTCTTTGTCGAAGGCTACTCCGAAAGAAAGCAGGTTTCGAATGGCTTCTGGACCGCGTTCAGCAAGCATCTTCACCATTCGCTTGTTGGATAAGCCAGAGCCAACATTCAGCGTATCTTCTATGTGCAACTGAATGGAATCTTCTTTTCGGGTTACTGCGGCGATTCCGCCCTGCGCGAGGTTCGTGTTTGATTCCATGATTTCCTTTTTTGTTGCAATCGTCACTTTTCCATACTTGGCAGCTTTTAGGGCGAAATTTAGTCCTGCTATGCCGCTTCCGACAACTAGAAAGTCCGTGTTCAAAGCGTCATCTCCAAACTCAAGTCTAAGACCTTTGCTGAATGCGTCAGATAACCCAAGGAAACAACGTCTATTCCTGTTTTGGCGTATTCCTGTATGTTTTGTGGTGTTATTTCGCCTGATGCCTCCAAGAGAACAGAGTCATAGAGGGCATTTTGACGAAGAGTCTCCAAGGTCATCTCTATTGCTTTGGGCGTCATGTTATCAAGCATCACAACACAGGGAGTCTTCAGCTGTAAAGCTTTGAATTTTGCTGCAGCCCCTACAGCCTCTTCGTGGGATGTTGCCTCAATTTCTATGAAACCAGCCTTATCCGCAAACGCTGAAGCTCTGGCTATTGCAGTTTCGATATAATCTGTTGTTCCCTCACTCTTCACTGACTCAAGATGATTGTCTTTGATTAGGATGGAGTCCCAGAGCCCAAAACGGTGAGTTAAACCCCCGCCCAGAAAGACTGCCTTCTTGTCAAGGTACCTCAGAGGCGCTTTTCTTGTCGCCGCTAGTCTGGTATCAGAACCTTTCAGCAGGTCAACTAATCGTTTAGTTTCTGTGGCTATGCCAGACATTCTCTGGAGAGCATTTAAGGCGATTCGTTCTGTAGCCAAAATATCTTTTTGTCCGCCTTGAATCTCCAGAACAGTCTCTCTATCCTTGACTGCTTCTCCGTCTTTGACGCAAACTTTCACTTTGAGACTGTGCTTCCGAAGAAACCAGCTTACCTCCTCGACGCCTGCGATGATCCCTGACTGTTTGGCTTTCAAAAACGCTTTTCGGGGCTTGTTTTCTGCTAGAACTGCTTCGCTGGTTATATCTCCAGCTCCGACATCATCACGGTATTCTTTTTCGAAAAAAGCTTCTAGCCAACGGAGATAATCATTATTGCCTAAGTTGAGTTCCTTGCCTTTCTGGTAAGCCAATTCGACAAGTTTTTGCCTGTCCAAGGCGTCAAGCCACATTTAACATTCTGTCTAGAGCCTTTTTAGCCCTGACCCTTATATCTTCTGGAACTACGACTTTAAACTGCTCCTTCTCTAGAGCCTCCAAAACAAGCTCCAGCGTAGTTTTTTTCATCTGAAGGCAAGTTCCACCGGGCGGTGCTTGGTAAAAGGTTTTGTCTGGAAACATTTGCCTCAGCCGCTCCACCACGCCCACTTCTGTGGCTATGATGAAGGTTTTGTCTGGGCTCTGTTTCACGTAGTTGATCATGCCAGTTGTGCTGAAAACTTCGTCAGCTAAATCCACAACTTCGGGGATGCATTCGGGGTGAACCAGAACTTTTGCGTCCACGTGAAGGGCTTTTGCGCGGGCAAGTCCTTCGGGAGAAAAATTTCTGTGAACATAGCACCATCCGCTCCAAGGGATAATTTTCTTGTCAGTGTGCCTCATAGCATAGCTTGCCAAATTGGAATCGGGCACAAAGATGACCGTGTCTTCCTCTAAAGAATTGACTACGTTTACGGCGTTTGCGCTAGTGCAGCAAATGTCTGATTCCGCCTTTACATCAGCGGTTGTGTTAACATAACTCACAACAGCAGCATCAGGATACTGTTCTTTCAGTTTCCTTAAACCGTCAACGTCGACCATGGCAGCCATTGGACATTTCGCCTGCCGCGTTGGAATCAAAACTGTTTTTTCAGGGTTCAGAATATAGGCGGATTCAGCCATAAAGTCGACGCCACAGAAAACTATGATTTCCGCGTTTGTTTCTGTTGCCTTTTTGCTCAACCCGTAGGAGTCGCCAATGAAATCCGCTACCTCATATATTTCGGGTCTCTGGTAGACATGTGCCAGAATCACAGCATTTTTCTCTTTTTTAAGCTGCTTTATTCGTTCAATAAGCTTCTTTTCTTCCATTCTGCCACACGACATATCCTAAAGGTCTAGAGGCTCATCACAACTTAAACACATTATGGAAGCTTCGGCATAACAAGGTCAGCAATATCCAAGCTGTCATCATAAATCAGGCGCATCGAAGAAGCAACAGCCAGAAGATGCCGCCCCATCTCTGGTGGAAGATCACGAACAGCCGTTTCAATCTCATGAAACAGAGAATCAACTGCCCCCTTCTCAGACCGCACCGACTCAGCCACAGACACATCACGAGAAAACACAGCGCTGATAGCATTTTCATGAGACGCATAGGCGATTTTGTGCAACTGCAAAATAGTTTTCGAAAAACTATCCGCTATTTCTGTGCCACCCAGCTTGATTACAGTCTCGCCAATGGAGGCAGAGTGATCGCCTATAGATTCAACCAAACTAGCTGCTAAACGGTAATCTAAACAGTCGATTGGCAGAATTCCGAGTTTTTCGCTGAGCCCCGGATTCTGAATAACAGTTCTAAGAACGCGCACCAAAAGAAAATACAGGCGGTTAACTTCGTTGTCCCTTGCCACAACATTTTTGGCTAGCTGCAAATCGCCCTCAAGGAGAGCAGTTATAGCGTCGCGATGTATGCCCGATACGATAGAGTATTCTCTTCGAAGAATCTTTTGGGGCGGAAAAGTGGATGGCTCCAAGAGGCACTGCATAACGATTTTGGAGTGGTTCTCTTCAACAATTTCCAGACCAACCAAATGGCTTGATGCCTCTTTCACCCGATCACGATCCACGGGACTTATTCTGGCCTTCGCTTGAACCTTAATTATGTCATAGCCCAATAGATACTTCTCAATGATTACACGATCCAGTAAGGAAGAGGGCGTAATCATTGCCACCTGAGGAGCCCGTTCTACATTATATTTTGGGTTAATAACAAGGGTTCCGTCAGCGGTTTCGGTTACAGAAACAACGGTTCCACGATCAAGCCCATTTCGCTCAGCCCAATCTTTGGGGAGACAAACAAAAAAGGTTCCGCCACTTGTTCTTTGAATTTTACGGAGATCCATATCTGAATCCTCAAGGAAATGTTGAATTACTCTAAAACAAAACGTGTTATTAAGAGTTAAGCAAAAAAATTCTGACAGATATAGACGTGCCAATTAAAGAATAAAATCCAAAAAGATATTTTGTCCGCAGCAGAGAACAGAGTTAATAGGATACTGAGCACATATTACCGTTTCAACAGAGAGGAACCAAGGGAGGCTAACAGTGTGAGTGAAGGCGAAAAACTGCAGAAAGCTGTTTCCTTCACTATAGCATCTGGATACCAACTGGACAGAGAGGCTTTCGACTTCTTGAACAATATAGCCGAAACAGAGGATCCTCTCTATTTGATGGAAGAAGCTGTCAGAAAAATCAGGGATTTGCCTCAAAAACCTCTGTTTATAGATCGAGGCTTTCTGGAGACTATGAAAAAAGAGCCTTGTGCAGAAGAAAAGCTGCCTTCTCCCGTTTTGTCTCCAGTTACTTCTGAATCAAGGAACAGTTATAGACCTTACGCCAAAGACGTTGAAGATAGAGTGAAAGTGATTATAGACCCAACAAAAACAATCTGCACAACCGGGTCTATCAAGGAATATTTGGAATATTTTCAGGACAGGTTTGAACGGCTGAAGAAGATTCTTAGAAAAAGGATAGACGCAAAAAATGCGGTGCCCATATCGGTTGCGTTAAAGGCGCCAGCAAAATCAAAGCTTAACATCATAGGCATGATTACGGAAAAAATAGAAGCTAAAGAGAGACTCTTCCTGAAAATTGAGGATATGGAATCAAGCGCCACCATACTCGTATCTCCGAACCTAAGCCATGAAATCATAACAAAAGCCCAGTCCCTACTTCTAGACCAAGTCGTTTGTATAAGCGTCATAAAGGGAAAAAATGACCTGCTCGTCGCAAAAGATTTCATCCTGCCAGAGGTGCCCCAGAAGACCCCCCACAAAGCATCAGAGCCAGTCTACGCAGCACTCACTTCAGATCTGCATGTGGGAAGCAAAAAATTCATGGAAAAAGAATTTGACAGACTTGTACTCTGGCTGAAAGGAAAACGTGGAAACGGAAACTTAAGAGACATTGCCGGTCACATCAAATATTTGGTAATAGCAGGCGACATTGTAGATGGGGTAGGAATCTACCCAAACCAGATGGAAGAACTGGAGATAATAGATATTTATGAACAGTACCGGGAAGCCGCAAAGCTCATCGAAGAGATTCCCGAGCACATAGAAGTAATAGTTATACCTGGCAACCATGACGCAACCAGAAAGGCGTTACCACAACCTGCTCTACCCAAAGATTATGCGGAGCCGTTGTGTGAAGCGCGAAAAATAATTTCCCTTGGGAACCCCTCCACAGTTAGTTTGCATGACGTAGAATTACTTCTGTTTCATGGGCGGAGTTTGGATGACGTCGCAGCGGTTGCCCCGAACGTCAGCTTCGATACCCCTGACAAATCCATGAAATTGTTGCTACAGGGCAGGCATCTTGCACCCATTTACGGAGAAAGAACTCCTATTGCGCCTGAAAAGCGGGACTTCATGGTTATCGAGAGAGTACCGGACATTTTTCATGCGGGTCACGTTCATGTGCTAAAATGCAACCAGTATAGGGGAACGCTCATAGTGAACTCTGGGGCGTGGCAAATGCAGACAGATTTCCAACAGAAGATGGGGCTTGTTCCCACCCCAGGAATCATGCCTATAGTGAACCTGCAAACCTCAAAGATTTCAACAATAGATTTTACAGAGCAATGGTGACTCCACGGCAACAAGCAGGCTAGGCAATATTTTTCGGGGTTGTTAAGCTCCGGACAAGCAGTTAGGAATGTAACCCACCAGGTCTCGGAATCTATCATTGTTAGTGAACACTGTCCTAACGAGGCTGCGACCTATCCCCAAACGAATCTTTTTAGTGCGCCCATACCGACCCATGCTCACAACCCGCGCATTCAATAACCCCACCATATCTAATTCGCTGATTAACCCGCTTACCCGCCTCTGAGTCAGCGGCGAGAGACTTGACTGTTCACAAAGTTCACAGTATATCCCGTAGATGTCGCCGGTGATGCTGTAGCTAACTTTTGTCTTCCCCAACAGGTAAACGCTACACAAAACTAGCTTGGAGTGTACAGGAAGATTCTCCAAAACCTCCACGATCCGGTCGTGTTCTACGCGCTTTTCTGCCAGTCGCACATGTTCTTCGCTGACATAATCTGCGCCTTCCCGTTCCGCTAACTCGCCTGCGACACGAAGAAGGTCCAAGGCTCGTCTGGCATCACCATGTTCTGCAGCAGCCAATGCAGCACACAATGCCACAGCGCTGTCCATGAGAGCACCTTCGGAAAAGGCCACTTGCGCGCGTCTCCAGAGGATGTCTTGAAGTTCAGCCGCGTCGTAGGGTCGAAAAACAATCTCTTCTTCGCTTAAGGAACTTAGAACGCGGGGGTCCAAAAATTCTTTGAATCTGAGGTCGTTTGAGATTCCTATTATTGATGTTCTGCCGTGACGAAGAGTCTCATTCACTCTAGTTAACTCGTATAGCAGCGTGTCGCCGCGAACCTTTATCAGGGCATCTATTTCGTCGAGGACAACAATGAAGATTTTCTTTTGAAGGTCTAATCCTTCCTTAAATCTGTCAAAGACCTCCCCGACAGCCAAACCCGTGAAAGGGACCTTCACATCTAAGGCTTCACACAAGCTTGATAGGACGCGGTATTCGGTTCCGGCTAGGCGGCAGTTCACGTAACAAACCCCAACAGAGGCTCCTAGTTCCTGCGATTTAGAGGAAAGCATATTCAGAACATATTTAGTGACTGCTGTTTTTCCTGTCCCAGTTTTTCCATAGATAAAGGCGTTTGAACAGGGAGAACCCCTTAGGACTGGCGCCACTATTCCACCTAAACAATTAATCTGTTCATCGCGGTGCGGCAGTTTTTTAGGAATGTAATCATGGCGCATCACTTCACGGTTTTTGAAAATGTGGTTACTGCTAAGAAAACGATTGAAAACATCCTCAAGAGTGTTAGTTTTGTTCAGTCTGGCAATCTCCTCTAAGAGGTAGTGGAGTTATTGCCTCGATTGCATTTCCAGTAGATAAGAACTCTCATAAAAAAAACTAGACAGTTTGCACAAAAAGCTAAAGGGAAACAAAACTTACTTGATAAAAACGGTTTGTGGTTATTTCTCAACGTGAAAGTATGTCTATAGGCCCCCGCACCCCTCTATTTCACATGGAATAAGGAATTGTTTTTGTCCTTTTTTAAAGAAAAGAATCTATTTTTGAGATTATTGGTATTGTTGAAAATAATCCCGTTGGGATTATAGGTAAATTTAGTATTTATTAGTCACTATCAAAAAACTTGGAGTTAATTCTACATTTTTTTGTAATAAAGGCTGTGCAAGAAATAAGTTGGTGCTTCTTTAATCCAATGGAAATGAAGGGGTCGGCGCCTTACACAATTTTTTTGGGGGCTAAACCGTATTACCTAAAATATGGTAATGAATAAGTGACGAAGAGCCTTCCTTGTTTACTTGTCAACCTAGTTGTTAACTCCATTGTGAAACCTTGTGAAGTTAATTAGCAGATTCTACATTTTTTACTGCTTAATCGCGAAAACAGTCTCAATTA
>CAZYJH010000057.1:0-9737 GCA_964647775.1 uncultured Candidatus Bathyarchaeia archaeon | reverse complement strand
ATGAAAAGCCAAGCCGTCTTCTTGTCAACCACCAGTTTGTTGGCTTTATGCTCCGCAATCATAGATAACAGAAGAAAACTGGGAAAGAAACTGGAACCCTTTACTGCTCCAAGATAGGCGCCAGCATAGAAGAAGCCCTTTGGAATCTGCTGTTTCAGTTTTTTGGGCAACATGTAATACCTGTTTCGGTTCCTGACAACACGGCTTTTGTCTAATGGAAGACTTGCGTTAAATTGTGCCACAAAATCGTTTATCGCCTTCATTGCTGCACCGCCTGCTTCCTGAGTTTACATACAAAGAAGCCCTGAGATTGTTCAGGCCAGATTCTCCTGCACTTTTCTATGGAGCAGTCAAGCTGTTTGCCGAAAACGTTTGTTAAGCCCTTTTCTCCAGGGCAACTGATGCCTTCAACTTTGACAGGCAAGTTGGCTACTGCCCAGTCAATGTTCAGTTCGTTCTCTTCTGGCTCCAGAGAACAGGTGGCATAAATGATCTCTCCGCCATCCTCTGTGACTTTGGCAGCTTCGGTCAAGATTTGTCTCTGCCTGCGAGCGTTACGGTGCACGTCTTCGATTGTTCTTTTGCTGAACCAGTCCCTGTCGGTTATGGGGTTGCCGGAGCAGGGAACATCCAAGAGAACCTTATCGAATTTCATGTTCAACTTTGTGGCTTCTTTTGCGTCCATGTTATAAACTGCCGCATTCGTTACGCGGCAACGCTCCAGATGATTCACTAGCGCAAACATTTTTCGCTGCTTAAGCTCAAGGGCAACGATTAACCCATTGTTCTTCATGAGATCCGCCAACTGGACAGTTTTTCCGCCCGGAGACGAGCAGGCATCCAAAACCGTCTTGTCCTCCAGTTCTGTAAATAGGGTGACTGGGATTTGGGCGGCTGCCTCCTGAATCGAGTATAAACCCAGAAGGTATTCTGCTGTTGCGCCCACAGAGAACCTGCTTTTGCGTATCCAGTAGCCGTCTTTGAGAAACGGAATCTTCTCCAAGCTTATCCCCAGCGATTCCAGTCGCTTTACAACATTGTCCCTGCTGCAGTTCATGGCGTTTATTCTGATTGCTTGCTTAAGCTTGACCTGCCTGTAGCTCCATCCTAGCTCTTTGTAGCGGTTAACAAAGAATTCTTTGCCTGACATCAAGGGAATAGAACCCAGCTGTGGTAATAAAAAGTTGGGGTTTAATCAGGTTTTGCTTCGTCTTATCTGGATGCCCTTCTCCAAGGCTATAACGTCAACCAAATCCTGTATGCCTGAACTCTGAAGTTTTTTCTCCAGCACCTCTTCTATCTGGAAGACACCCGCAGGATTGTTCATGCTTACAAAGATTTGAACAGGCTTCTGCGGTCCCTTCTCTATTTCCACCTTTGTGATGGACAGCGCGGAGAGCGAGTGAATGTCCACCTTTCCTGTCCGGTAAGGAATTCTGGTTCTTCCCCGTGCCATGTCCGTTCCATCAGCTACCTTCGCGGCTCCAGCCTCCACACTTAAGCAGTTAACTCCATCGTCATGAGAAAAAATGATGTGCAGTATCTCAGACTTCAGCCTCACCACCAAAGCAGGGTCGTCTGGATAAACCTTCTTAAGAAGACGGTCCAGAATGGGGTTGGCTATGATGCAGCTGTGGATGTGATGGTCAACTCGGTGAATGCTGTTTCCCAAATCGTGCAGATAAGAACCACAAAGCACAACAACCTTAGAATCTTCGAGGGAGCAAACCTTGTCTCGGACTGTTGTAGGCGTGACTTCCTGTATCAGGAGATTAAAGATTTCCAGAGCGCTTCCTGCAGCTATTTTTGAATGAACTGGACCATGGTCATTGTATTTCAGACGTTCAACAGCCATCACGTTTGACATGCGAAGAGTATTCTGAATCTCCATGTCGGTTTCCAGCAGCCGAAACATCTGCTCAAGCTTCGGCTCATTCAGATGTGAGTCTATCAGGTTTGTGGAGACAGTCACCATTCTGATTTTCACCACCGTAAACTAGGTGTGCAGCATATAAGAAGGTTAAGCAGCACAGCTTCTGGACAAAACTTTCAGGGTTTATGCTTCTGACGAGAAGGCGCTTCTTTTCTTTAGGTATGTTACAGGGTCAACTTCCCTTATGGCTATCTCGTCCACGTCAATTATGTAGATTGTGTGGATGCGAGCGTTTCTGATTTCTTCGAGGCTAACAGGCGGATTCTTGTAGTAAAGGTCACAGAGAGTCTTAAGGTACTTCAGGTCTTTCGCTGTTCTGTCCCTCGGATGTTTAACAAGAATGTCAGGAATCTGCAGCAGATAGTAAGGCGGCACGCCTAAAGCAAACTTGTCAGAATGATTACCATACCTGATTATTTTGCTGGCTATTCTCGATTTGCGGTAGTTAGCTGGGTCAAGGGCGTTCCGTGGAGGAATAAAACCGGTCTCCACCTCAACAATATGGGAGCCTAACCCCTTCAATCCATACAGGTCACATACCAGTCCATCCACTGGGCGTTCAATGTCCACTTCGTAACCTTTCAGGATCAAGTGTTTGGCGCATACAAGCTCCATAACTGAATGGTTAATCTTGACAATGTTCTCTTCATGTAAATGAATCAGCTTATCCTTCAGAACAGTCAGTTTTTGCTGGTCTTCCACATCCATGTCAGTGACCAGCTTAGCCAATAGAATCTCCAGGTCTCTGTTGAACTTGTTCATGGTCTCAGCCTTTCAGAAGTTTCTTGGTAACTGTCTTTCAGCTAATAACGTGGATACAAGTCTGTCAAAAGCTTTTAGGCACACAAAAACCCAAAAAGGATTCGAAAATAAACAATGAAGCTTCCGCTAATAGGGTGCCGATAACGAGCATGGAATGAAAGAAATCATTCGTTGATGTCCTGCCGATTTTAGTCTTTTATGGCTTCGAGTAGGCTCATGACGTTCCAGAGTTTCACTCTGGTGTAGGGGGGCATGTTGGGGTCCTGAAGAATCTCGTCGAGAATGGATATTGCGTTGGCTGCTTTTACTGCGGGGGTGTTATCTGCGAGCTGTAGGGCTGTGATGGACTGTTTTGCGGCTCTTCTTATGTTTCGTGGCGTTGTGGTGTCTTCGGAGACCATGCCGAGAACATTCATGGCTTCTTCTATTCGTTCCTCGTATTCATGTAGTTTAGTTTTTCTCACCATATAGAAGCCTCCATTAACATTGGTTAAACGGGAGGGAACCTATTATTCTTATCCTATACCTGTGCGGCAGTTTATACCGTTTATGGAGCATAAATCATCTAACAGATGCTTCAACGCAAAAAAGACGATAGATAGTTAATTAAGTGCAGCAAAAATATATTCTTCAACTGTGAAGCGTGTTCAGAAGGGTTTGCCGTGACTAAAGACACAAAAACCATCAAGGAGATGGCTGATCTGCTTAGGCAGGGAGCCACCCTCACGGAACATTCCTGTCCAGCCTGCTCTTCACCTCTCTTTAAATTACGGAGCGGAGACCTCTGGTGTGTTAGCTGCCAAAAGCGGGTCATAATCGTCAGAGAGGGAGAAGCAGAACCTGAAGCTACTGAATCTCCAGTATTTTCTAGTCTAGAGGCAACAATCATGTCGAAGATTCAGGCGATAGAGCAGGAGCTTGCCGAAGAAACGGATGTAGAAAAACTGAAGACCCTTGGAGCAACCTTGTCTACGCTCCTCGAAAATCTTGAAAAGATACAGAAAATGAAGAAGTCATCCTAAAGGCGTTTGGGTTGCTTGGACGTTACGAAAATTTCCCCAAGAATATTCACGCTTTAGCCCTTTTTGATTATCATGACTCAGCGAAGGCGGTTCAGAAGGCGATTCTCTCCACGTTTCATAACCTGAATCATGAAATCTTCGATTTAGGTGAGGTAACGCCCTATTTGCAGCAGAAGTGCGAGGTGGGTTTCGAGTTCGGTGTGGCTGAGGGCTTCGACTTCAGTTTTTTGGACCAGAATGAGCTTGATCAGTGCCTGAAGATTGTTGAGGAAAAGGAGCTGCAGATTTTAGATTTTTTCTTTGTTGTCCGCTATCACCTTGTCAGGGAAGGCGGTAGGCGGGTTCCGTTAAGGTTTGATTATCAGGTGCTCCGTTTCGTCTTCCAAGAAGGCGGGTTGGAGATGCGGATCCGTCATGAGCGGGGAAGCCAGCGGGTTACAGTAGATGACTTGACAGCCTTCATAACAAAAAAGATAAACGCTGAACTCTCTCGGAGAAGCTTAACCCCTCTGTTTTTGACGGCTTTCGAGAATGTCTACCTAAAATAAGGTGATGACGCTGAAAAGTGATATGTATAAATAGCAAGATGATATTGGAAATTTTTAATGAGCATCACTATGTTTTCGTCAGGCTTTCAGCCAGATAGACTCGTGAGAGACAAAGAGCCGAAGGCAGAAGAAGAGCTGCCATTGGTTGAGGGTTACCGCTTAAAGATTGACGAGGCTGAAGGCTTCAGCGGAGTTTGGGAAATAGTAAAAGAAACCGTTAAGGCTACTTTGGGCGAGCACAGACAGGGCATGCTGCTCTTTCTAGACGATTTGCCTCTTCACTTGGGTGCGTACCATCAGGTAGGGACAAACAACATAGTTCTAAACCGAAGCCTGCTCAACATAGTTGAGACAGTCACAAAAACGAAGAAGCTTGTCAACGCCTTCGTCTACAGCATACTAACCCACGAGTACCTTCATGCGCTGGGGCACATCTCAGAGGCAGAAGTCCATTCTCTCGTCTATGATGTATCGAAACGGTGCTTCGGAGAAGACCACATAGTCACAACCTTGGCTGAACAGACTCCTTGGGCGCTCCTCAAAGGAATCCCACTAAGAGAAATAGCCGTAAACAAGCAAGACATGGAACTCATCAAAGACCTAGAAAAACCAAACCACAGATACATCATCTAAGAAGCGGATAAAACAATCTAAGGAAAACAAATCCACAATCCACATTTTATTCATGCTTTCTGTCTACGTTTCCTGAAGTAGAAGACCACAAGACCCACAGCAACCACAATCACAATCTTTCCCTTCTTCAGCGCAGGCTTCACATCTTTTTCTAGGTGTTCAACGCGGTCAAGTGCAAAAAGAAGAGCTTCCACAACCCTTGGCACCCGCTTCTTTCCTTCAAGAACCGCTGATGAGCGAATAAATTTTCCTAGTTCTCCCCTGCTCGGTTCGGTAGTGTAGACGGCGTCGAATCCCTGTTTTTGCAGGTGGTGAGGCACCTCCAAAGCAGTTAGTCTTGGCTTTATTATTCTGGTAAAAACGTCCAATGCCTTTGCAGCAATTATTTTTTGGATATTTCATGCAAAACTGTTAATGTCAACAGAGCAAGCAGAGATGCAGATTTTTTCACTTTTTCTTCTCCCCTGATTACATTTGTTTAGGTAATGTCTGTAAATTACTGCTACAACAAGAACAGCAGTTAACGTAACTATGAGGAGTGTCCATGAGGGAAACTCGGGAATGATGCCGTGTTCGTCGGTTTTAGCCAACCAAAAATCACCATTTTTTTGTCCAGCTAGGGCGTATCCCCCATCCGAAGTCTGAACCAACGCATAAGCTTCTCCCTCGTATGTTTGATTCCACATCATATTTCCATACGTGTCAGTCTTAACCAACCGTGCACCGCCTGCTAGGGCGTATCCTCCGTCAGAAGTTTGTACCAGCGCACGGATTGACCCTTCTCCATATGTTTGGTTCCACACCATGTTCCCATTTGAATCAGTCTTAACTAACCAAACATCTTCCTCTCCACCACCCGAGGAGTTTGTGTAACCCGCTATTGTGTATCCTCCATCAGAAGTCTCAACCAGCGCATAAGCACAATCATATTTTTCTCCTCCATATGTCTGGTTCCACATAATATCTCCATCCTCATCAGTTTTAACTAACCAAAAATCTTCATGCCCTGCACCAAATGATGTTGTGCAACCAGCTAAGGCAAATCCTCCATCCGAAGTCACAATCAAAGAATAAGCATACCCATAACTTGCTCCTCCATATGTCCTGTTCCACTCCATAACGCCATATGCATCAGTCTTAACCAACCAAATGTCGCGAGGGCTTCCTAAAAGATTGGGACTTGTGTCACCAACTAAAGCAAACCCTCCATCACTTGTCTGAACTAAAGAATAAGCATGGTAAAGATCTTTTCCTCCGTATGTCCTGTTCCATTCCATGTTTCCATGATTGTCGGTCTTAACCAACAAAAAATCTCTGTAAATATCCCAATCACCTTTATTTGCTCTACCTGCTAGGGCGTATCCTCCGTCAGAAGTTTGTACCAGCGCACGGATTGACCCTTCTCCATATGTTTGGTTCCACACCATGTTCCCATTTGAATCAGTCTTAACTAACCAAACATCACTTTCTTCGGCATCAGAGGGATAGGTGTACCCAGCCAGTGCATATCCTCCATCAGAACTCTCAACCAACGAGTAAGCTTTTTCAGACCCTTCTCCTCCGTATGTCTGGCTCCACATCTCCGAAGATGCCTTAACCGAAACAATAAAACAAAAACTTAACAAAACAAAAACAAGTATGCCTGAAAGAAACAGCTTTTTACAAAGCATCAATTCTCCCCTGAATATGGTTTAATAGTTTCAGTTAAGAAGTTTTTTGTAAAACTTTCTTGACTAAACGAACGATATGTTAGTCAATTTTTCTTGACAAGATTCTGTTTTGATCTTCACTATAAGATAGTTGACCCTTCTATCACTATTGCCAACTCTTTTGTCAAACCTAAGAAATGGATAGGCATGTTTTCACTTCAAAAATGAAGCGCTTAGATCAAGAGGTGTTATGGTTCTGCAGAAAATCCATAATCACAGCCAAAATGTTTTGTGTGACTTCGGCTTTTCTTTTGTCGCCGTCAACAGAGACAAGTTTTCCGTTTTCCACATACTTCATGTAAACCTCTTGGACTTTCCGCTGCGTCTCCAGCCGCTCCATAACCGACTTTTTTCGCCGTATTCTCTTTACCACAACTTCTGGCGGCACGTCAATGTATATTGCTAAATCTGCGGGAAGAGCAGTCCTGTTGATTTCTTCGATCCATTCAATGTCAAGCCCCGCCGCTCCCTGATACGCAAGAGACGAGTACACGCACCTGTCCGAAATCACAATCTTTCCCTCCTCTAGCGCGGGCTTCACATCCTTTTCTATGTGTTCAACGCGGTCAAGTGCAAAAAGGAGGGCTTCGACAACTCGTGGCACTCGCTTCTTTCCTTCAAGAACCGCTGATGAGCGGATGAATTTTCCTAGTTCTCCTCGGCTTGGTTCAGTGGTGTATACGGCGTTGAATCCTTGTTTTTGCAGGTTTCGCACAATTCGATGGGCGTGAGTGGTTTTTCCGCTTCCATCCAGCCCTTCGATGCAGATGAAAAAACCTTTCTTCTTCACTGTAACTGTCAGCCTCATCCATTAAATGATCGATGAACTTAAATAATGATGCCCAAGATGAAAGCTGAGGAGAAAAGTTCCCTATGCGGCGATACTGGGGGGAGATCAAAGACCCCGTTCACGGCTACGTTTACATCAACGAGGCAGAGAAGCAGCTCATCGACTCCTACCCAGTTCAGAGGCTCCGTCGACTAAGGCAGCTGGCTGGATCAGAGTTCGTGTATTCAGGAGCAAACCACACCCGCTTCGAACACTCAATCGGAGTAATGTACCTGGCGGGCGAATTAACGGAAAACCAAAACCTTTCTCAGCTTCTTTCCGAAGAGGAAATCCAAATCGTCAGAATGGCAGCACTGCTTCACGATGTGGGTCACGGTCCCTTCTCCCACGTCTTTGAACATCTGCTCGTGAAGTTCCTGAAAAAAACTCACGAAGACATGACCCAGTGGCTTATCCAAAAATCCGAGCTGCATGACATCATCAACGGACTGGGATACGATGCAGACGCGGTGGCGAAACTTGCGGTTGGGAAACTGCGGAATCCAGGAAAGGCTTTCTTGGATCAGATTATCCAGAGCGCCGTGGATGTTGACAAGCTTGATTTTGTGGTGAGAGACACCTATCACACTGGAGCAGAATATGGCTATGTTGACGTTTTTCGGCTCATTCACATGCTGGATGTTCTTGGCGAAAACCTTGCTGTTGACGTGGGAGCCCTATCAGCCCTTGAATCTTTTGTGCTGGCGCGGCTAGAATCATTCAGAAGCATCTACTTCCACCGCGTTGGAAGAGCCGCCCAGATAATGCTTGCCACAGCCATGGAAGCGGCAAACGAGGAACTGGGCTTAGTCGCTTTCGAGTCTCCCGAGGAGTACCTAGCCTTGAACGACTACACTGTTTGGACCAAACTGAAAGAATGCAAAAAGTCCAGAGCCATAATGGACAACCTGGAGAGGCGGAAGCTCCTCAAATGCGCCTACGACAAAACATTCTATGCGCGGGAGAAGATGGTGACCAGCATTTTTAGTGTCGACGAGATTCGAGACCAGATGAGAAACAAGATCGCGTCAGAGGCAGGAATTGAGCCGCAAGCCATTGTGATTGATGTGCCGACAGTGCCTTCTGTGCCGTATCATCATTCTGATTTGCTTGAGCCCATGGAGATTCCTGTTTTCCAGAAGACCCGAACCGGAGAAAAGATTCCGCTGCGGCTAAGCGACATATCCTCAGTGTTTGATGTTCTAAAGGGCTTCATCAACATCCTCAGAGTCTACACGGACGAAAAATATGTGGACAAAGTAAGCGTTGCTGCAGCCAACGTTATCGGCGGAACTCCATCTTCGGCGAAGATTTCCTTCTGATGGGAAAAGTTAAAACGTAAGAATGTTTTATGTGGTTGATGCTCTGTCTTAGGCTCCGGTAGTATAGTCCGGTTAAGTATTTCGGCCTTTCGAGCCGAAGACCCGGGTTCGAATCCCGGCCGGAGCACCAAAACATCAATCAGAAAAACGAATTTAGTGCTTGTGACCGTTAGCACTCGGGGAAAGTGGAGAGTAAACTGAAACTAAATCGGTCATTTTGGTTGTCAATTTTTCTTGACTGTATACGCTAAGGTTTGGTCAAGGTTTCTTGACAAAAAAGCTTTTATGAATTTTTAACTGCTGATTTAAGTGGGTCTTTAAGTGGGAGTTTCACCAAAAGCTTTTGTTCTATCACTGATTCTTTGTTTTCTAGTCTCAGCTTTTTCTGTTAGTGTCGCCTTTGCATCTTCTAGTAATTGGGTTGAGGTCGTTACATTTCATAACATTGTGGGTTTTTGGGCGACATCACGCTTTAATGTTTTCCATGATGATTGGAGAATCAAGTGGGAGATTTATCCAAGCAATGGTTCTGAAAGTCCATCTTTAAAGGTACTTGTTTATCATGACATGGGTCATCAAGGTATCGAAAATATAAGCTCGTTAACCACACATGAAACAACTGGAATTTTGAACATTTATAACGCTAGTGGCAAATTTTTTTTGGCTTTTTGGGCAACGAATACCAATAGTTCTTCAATATTGATAATAGAGCAAAACACAGACTCTATCCCAGAGTTTCCCTCATGGACTATCATACCACTTGTTTTGACCATCACGCTGTTTTCGGTAATTATCAAACGAAATATGAAGGGGGTCTAATTTGAGACGCAAACTTGTTTTTGTTGGAATCGTTTTTTTAATTATCGCAAGTCTAACGCTTGTCTCATTGTTATGGCAAATGCCCTTTCAGGAACAAGAAGCATCAGACTTTCCTCAGTCTTCGGAACAAGAACCCAATGACGTTCCCCAATCTTCGGTT
>CAZYJH010000056.1:0-9779 GCA_964647775.1 uncultured Candidatus Bathyarchaeia archaeon | reverse complement strand
AACAAGCAGATGATCGAGGACTGCATCAAGCCAACAATCGAAAAGTTTTACGAAAAATACAAGGATGTTCTTCCAAGGAAGCCTGAGGCGAGTATGTTATCCATGGACAGGCTTGGGCGCGAAGTTAACATCAGGATGTTCTTTCCAGAGGGAAAAATCAACGAATTCTATGATCTGCAGCCAGAGCTGATGAGGGACATAGTGCACTGCTGGGACAAGTTTAAGGTAGATAAATGCGACGAAAGCTGCCAAGCTTAACATGTTTCCGTTGAACGGCACTGATTTTGCAGTTGTGCAGCCGCCTTTTTTAGCGTTTACAAAAGAAAATTGCAGTTGATTAGTTGTCTGTCGCATCCTTCACATCGCAAGAAGTAATATTTTGTCAAATAGAATTTTGCGCAGGATGGAAAATGCAGAAGAAAACGGCGTTTAAGATTGGCATGTTCACTTTGCTTATAGTTCTTGGAATCTCTGCTAGCGCAATGTATGCTTTGGCTTACAGCGAGAAAAGGCAAGTAATTTACAGTAACACCATAACAGTTGAGGCAAGGGAAGTAAAGTATGAAGCATTTTATCTGCCTGAGCCAGCAGGAGTGTTTGAAGTGAAATTGACTGTTTCAAAGGGAACAATAAAGTGGACTCCGCACTCTGCGGTTATGTTTGAAGACACGCTTGGATGGTTCCCATGTAAAGTAGGTGACAAGATGATGGGAAAGATTCAGAGATGGGTGTGCGAAACAGACGATGGAGCGGTTAGATGGGACGTAGACCCAGAAAACGTGAACATGATGTGGTACCTCAACTTCTTCAATCAAGACTTTTACGATAAAGAAGTTCACATTGAAGTTGCAAAAGTGTGGGAAGCACCGAACTACCAAGACTGGTTCTAAAAGCCGAATAACGTACTTTCCCCTTTTTTAGTGTCAGAATATCGGTAACGGCTTGGAAACAAAATATCTTAAACGGGTCTGAACAGTTAGCAAACTTAAATTAAGCCTTTAACATGTTCCCTAAGTATCGTAAAAGTTATGAAGCTCTTTTCGGGCAAAATAACAAACGAGAACTGTTGGAGAACAATACCATTGAAGAAATTTGATGTAATAATTGTTGGCGCCGGAACAGGAGGCTGCCTGACAGCCAAGACTGCCGCCAAAGCCGGACTCAAGGTCTGCATGATAGACCAAAAGCCAGAGCATAAGATAGGAGACAAGGTCTGCGGGGATGCCATAGGAAAACATCACTTTGACAACATAAATTTGGCGCATCCCTCAGGAGCGGAACTGGCGCAGAAAATAGAAGGAATCAAAGTCTATTCGCCGGACATGGAAACCGTAGTCACCGTTCAGGGAGAGGGAATCCACGGATACCTAGTTAATCGCCAACTTTTCGGTCAGAGACTAGTAAAAGAGGCAAAGAACGCTGGGGCAACCCTGCTGGACTCAACCATGGTGACAGAGCCCATCATAAAGAACGGCGTTGTCGTCGGCGTCTCAACTAAAGACACAGAAACAGGCGAAAACAGCGAAATGTCTGCTCAGGTTGTGGTGGATGCAAGTGGATATTCAGCAGTTTTGAGAAAGAAGCTTCCTCCCGAATTTGGCATTGAAACAGAAGTTGACGATGCAGATGTGGAGGTTTGCTACCGCGAAATCCGTGAAGTAAAAGAACAGGTTTCTGACCCAGGCTTCTGTAAAATATATCTTGATTTGCAGCGGTTTCCAGGAGGATACTGCTGGGTGTTTCCAAAAGGTTCAAGCACGGTTAACGCGGGCTTGGGGGTAGCCATGGTTAAGGGTTTTCCTAACCCGAAACAGCTGTATCATGAGCATGTTTTGGCGATGCCTATCTTCAAGGGTTCACGGGCTTTAACTGGGGGCGGAGGTCTTGTTCCAACCCGGAGACCCATAAGTCCAATGGTGGCAAATGGGATAATCATTATTGGTGATGCTGCTTGCCAAGTTAATCCGATTCACGGCGGCGGAATAGGCTCCTCGATGATGGGCGGAGTGAAAGCCGCGAAAGTCATCGTAGACGCGTTGGAGAAGGGAGATGTGAGCAGGGAAGTGCTTTGGCCGTACACTGGCATGTTCATGGAATTGTATGGCGCTAAACAGGCTGGGCTGGACATTTTCCGTATGCTTCTTCAGCGGTTGACCAACAAGGAAATGAATTATGGAATGCAGCACCATCTGATTACTGATGACGACTTGCTTAAGGCCAGCATGGGCGAGGACCTGAAACTTAACATAACCGACAAGACCAGCAGGCTCTTCAAGGGGCTTGGAAGTTTATCTCTTCTCAGAAAATTGAATACCACTGCTAAGCTCATGAAGGAAATTAAGGAACTGTACAGGAACTATCCGTCTTCCCCTGAGGGACTAAAAGATTGGGAAGAGAAGACCGGTCAAATAGTTGAGAAAGCACAGAACATGTGAGTTTAAAAATCGGACAGTCGAGTGCGTAGAAGTTGCGTTTGGCAGCGTTGGTTACTGGCGGAAAAGATTCGATTCTTGCTCTTTACAGAGCCCAGCAGATGGGGCACACCATCGAAGTTCTTGCCACCATGATTCCCGAACGCTCTGACAGCTACATGTTCCATTTTCCCAACATTCACCTGACAGACCACATCTCACGGGCGCTCGAAATTCCGCTGGTGAAGGCTCCAACCTCTGGAATAAAAGAGAAGGAACTTGAAGACCTCAAAAAGTTGCTGGCGTCCCTTGACGTGGATGGAGTTGTGACTGGGGCTGTGCTGTCCTCGTATCAGAAGGAACGAATCGACCGATTATGTGATGAGCTGGGAATCAAGTCTGTTGCTCCGCTTTGGCGCCAAGACCCGCTGGAAATCATGAAGGAACTGATAGCCCTCAAATTTAAGGTCATAATCGTTGGAGTCTACGCCTACGGTTTGGACAGAAGTTGGCTGGGACGAGAAATCAACACAGAAACGTTAGAGAAGCTTGTGGAACTTAATAAAAAATTTCAGATTAGTTTGGTGGGTGAAGGCGGCGAATACGAATCACTAGTATTGGATGCTCCAATCTTCAAAAAACGCATCGAAATAGTAGAAGCAGAAACCAGCTACGAAAACAACAGCGGAGTCCTCACAATCAAAGAGGCTCGGCTCGTGGATAAAGATTGAAAAGGTTTATTAATTGTCTTTGTTTCTTAGCTACAAGTTCCTATGGGATGTGACCCTTCAATGGGTTGAACCGAAAGAATACGAGAGGAATAGAAAATGGCATACAAGTATATTGCAAAGGCTTGGAAAAAGCCGAATGAATCCTTTGTTAAGGAGCTAATGTGGCACAGAGCCATAATATGGCGCAAAGAAGACGCCATCACAAGAATTGAGAGACCAACTCGGCTGGACAGAGCAAGAAACCTCGGCTACAAAGCCAAGCAGGGCATCGTCATGGCCCGGGTGAGGGTCAGGCGTTCAGGCTTCAGAAAAACAAGACCAATCAGCGGACGCAGACAGAAACGGATGGGAGTCAACAAAATCAAACTCTCCAAGAACATGAGGATGATCGCTGAGGAGCGGGCAGCCAGAAAGTTTCCGAACCTGGAAGTTCTGAACTCCTACTGGGTCTGGGAGGATGGACGATTCAAATGGTACGAAGTCATCATGGTTGACCCGGTGCTTCTGCCTGATCATCCAGTAGCGAACCAGACAGGACGTGCATTCCGTGGCTTAACCAGCGCAGGCAAAGAAGTGCGTGGACTCCACCACAGAGGACGGGGAGCAGAGAAAGTTCGACCAAGCCGCAGCGCAGTTGCGAAACGAAGAAACAAGCAATAGCTGCAGTTCATCGAAGAGCCCACAACAAACACTCCTCTTTCTATTGGATGCTTCCGCTGCACTGGACTTGACATATTTATATCAAGTTGTGTGATATAGAGTTTCATGAAGAGGGTGAGGTAGGTTTTGTCTCAGCTGCCCATAGCCTATGTTGATGTTCGTTTCTGTGCCCACGCCACCGAAGACCTAGACAAGGTCATGGAGGCAGTAAAGAATGTTCTTCCCAGCGACCACTTCGAAGACATAACCTTCAAACGCAGCAGCCTAGAGGGGCACTACGGCAACCCCATAACCTTCTTCGAAACCAGAATCAAAGACAAGAAAACAGTCAAAGCCATAGTTGAAAACATTTCAGCCAACCTCAGCACCTTGGATAAGGATGAACTGGACAGGTCGATAAACCGTTGCGTTGATAACGGCAGCCTATACATCAGACTTGACAAGCAGGCTGCCCTCAGAGGCAAAACCAAACTTGTCACATCCGACCCCATTCGCATACGCATAAGATTCAGGAAATCCAAAACCGAAGACGTAATCCAGATTTGCAGAGAAATCGGGATGATAACATGAGACGCTTCGCTGACCTGCACCTCAGGATTCCCCAACAAGACCCAGTTAAGGCAGAAAGCATGATCAGGAAAGCCTCAGAGCTGGGCTACAGTCTAGTCGGCATACCCCTAGCCCCCAACGCCTCCAAAGAACAATTCAGCCAGCTCAGACACATCTGCAGCGACGCAAAACTAGACTTTGCCTCAAGAATGAATCTTTCTCCCAGAAACTCCAACGAGCTTCTTCAGAGCCTGCGCCGTTACCGAAGAAAATTTGAGGTCATAGCCGTAAGATGCGACACAAAGGACGTTGCCAGACAGGCAGCCAAGGACAGGCGCGTTGATTTGCTCCAGTTTTCTGTCACAAGCCTCCGCAAAAGGTTCTTTGATGAAGCAGAAGCCGAACTTGCATCACAGGCTCTCTCGTCCCTTGAAATCGAGTTGGCGCCCCTGCTGCAGCTAACAAGTTTTTCTCGAGTCCGCCTCATATCCAGTCTACGAAAAGAGGCGGCAACTGCAGAACGGTTTAAGGTGCCAATCACAGTTTCCAGCGGCGCCACAGAAGAACTGCTCATGAGGGGACCCCGCGACTATGCCGCCTTGACAACCCTCTTTGATTTGCCCATGCCCTCCGCATTGAATGCGCTGTCAGACAACCCCTTGGTTACGGTTGAGCGGAACAGAAAAAAATTGAGTCCAGATTACGTGGCTCCGGGAATACAGGTTGTAGGAAGGAAAACAGGTGATTAAACGAGAAAAAAGGCGCTACTTGGCTCTGGAAGCTGTGAGCGAACAGCCGCTAGACGAGCAGATAGTGCTGGATGCGGTTCAAGCCTCGGTTCACAGGCTCTTCGGCGAATACGGAGCCAGCAAAGCAAACCTCAAACTGATAAAAAACATTCCAGAGAAGCGCCAAACTGTTGTCTGCTGTTCCCACAAGGCGCTTGAACAGGTCAGAGCAGCCATAGCCTCAACCACATCAATAAATGGAGAAGCTGCTGTCATCCACGTGTTAGGTGTCTCCGGAACATTGAAGGCGTTAGCCAAAAAGACAGAGACCAACTAGTATTCTGGTTCTAGCCAGTTTTTTGACTTGTAGATTGTTTTGCCCGCAAAGTCTAAACTTAGGCAGTCTTCGTAAGGACACATCTCCACACAGCGGATACAAAGCAGACACTTAGAGGATGCAATGTTTCCTCCATTCTCTTCGTACACTTCAGTGACCTGCGTCGGGCACACCCGTTTGCAGATTCCACATTTTGTGCACTTCTCTTCCACCTTATGTATGCGAAGCAGAGGAAGCCACTTGAAGGGCGCAAACCTGTTCAGGATAGAAAGCGTGATGCCTACAGGACAGAACCGGCACCAAAGCAGCCTCACCATAAACGCGCCTGCAGTGAACACAAAGAAAACAATCCACGTAAGCAAAATGAGTTGGTCGCCGTTGAAGTAGTGTATTGTTCCGGCTAGGTCATGAAAACTGGCGCCCCACTGGCTGAATCCAAAAGCTTCGCCTATCTGCGCAACGTAGGGCTCCACGGGACTCAGAAAAACTATGATCAGAGACTTGAAGGGACCCATAAACATTATAATAAGACGCCACAGGTCAGCGTTTAAGGGACCCAAAACAAGAGCCAAAACCAAAAAGGCAGCAAAAATCACGTACCTGAGGACGTTGAGTCCATTATCAAGTCTTTCAGGAAGATTCAGGTAGGGTATCCGAAGCGCCTTTCTGAGGCGGGTAAGCAGGTCCATATACAATGCAAAGGGGCAGAGCCACCCGCAGAAGAAGCGCCCAATAATGAGGGTGCTGACGATAATCAAGATGAAGACGGCTGTTAGCCGTAATGCTATGGAAAAGATTAGCCCAGAAAGTATGGGATTCCATGGAAGAGGCAGGAAAAGCAGTATCACAAAAATTGCGATTGTAGCTACTATCTGGACAAAGAGCCGTAGTATGCTCATTTTTCTGGTCAGGTTCTTTATCCAGATCAGTATCGCCAGTATTCCAGCTGTTACCAGCCCTCCAGCGATTATTGCCAGCAGTATTTGGCTTATCAGCTCCAGCATTCCAGTTTTTCCTCCTCAGCAATCAAACTCCATATTCAATGTTTTCCTCAGTTTATGGGGCAGGTATTACTCTGGTGTTGTATTCCATAAGGTAAGCTAGATGTGCTGCATCGTAGGGGTAGCTTTCTGTTGGCGGATACGGGAAGCAGGTCATGGCATGGAAGGGTAGCGGGTCTACCGTGAAGGGCACGTAAGGAAGTCCGTCAACTTTGAACCAGACACTGGCAAACAGGAAATAGTCGCGCTCCATGCCTTCTGGAACATCGCCCACGTCAGCTGAGAACAGAATACGTATTTCGTCTCCTTGCCGCATAATCACAAACAGGTCGTCTGCGTATCCCATAAGCTCGGTTACGTCGCCGTATCGCGTGAAATTACCTGATGAAGTGGACTCTGCTGCGAAAGCTGGGGACAAAGTGGATGAGGAAACTGTTACCTCCCTGACAGTCACATCCTGCTGGGATGTTGTGTCCACTCCGATGTAATCGAATCGGGTGTTAAAGAAGGTGTGTATCCTGAGCGAGTAATCGTCTGTCAGGAAGACTCCAGTCAAATTTACAACGAAACATTCGGGCGTAACATCAAGAAGCGGGAACTGCCTGTTATCTGGAACTGGAACCCAGTTGCCCTGAGCGTCTTTAACTTCCATGTAGGGAGGCGGAAACGGCTTCTCGCCCGGTTTATCCCAGAACTGCCCAGCCCATGCGCCCTGCTCTTCACCTGTAGAGTAGAGTATCGTTCCAGCGACCACCAGCTTGATTTCTTCCGCGTCTGAGAGGTCACCCAAGTTTAGCTCTAGGGTGTCCCACTGGAATTCGTTGCCGAGCGTGGTGATTCCGTCACGTTCCAACACTAACGGCAGAACATCATGCCCTGTCGAGTTGACGCAGGAAACTGGGGAGCCAGGATTTTTGCTGACTGTGTAGATTGTTCCTTGACCTTCCGGTTCATAGAGGTATGTGGCTTTGGTTGAATACACATCCACGTCGGGCGAGTGCTCCACAATCACTAATGTGGCGGAGTCCACGTAGGCGATTTCATCCCAGTTTTGTCTGATAGTCATGTCGTAGTATCCTCCGTTTGGTTGGAGTGCGCTCGCATTCAACTTGGTGTAGTCCCATGGAACACTGTAAAGGAAGGACAGGCTTCCGTCTTCTCGGAAGTAATCAAAAATTCCTAGGTAGCCTGTGCCATCAGAGATTTCGGCGCGGTAAGCATATTCGGCTCCATTCCAAACATATAACGAAGGACAAGACCTGCATTGCGTATAAGTGGCTATAAGAGATGTGCGACTGGTTAACTCTATGGTTCTGGTGAGGCTTGTTGACCCATCATCATTCCAGTTGGTGAAATTCCAGAAGGTGCCTCCGCCTTCGACGCCATCAGGTATGACTATGGTGTAGGTTCCCTTTGGCAAGAGTTCACTATAGGGCACGGGTTTGGTCTCGCCGTTAATAGTAAACGTCAGGCCAATAGCGTTTGCAGAAAAGGTGAGAGTATGGAAGCCATTAGGAGCAACTGTAAAATATCCATTTAATGTGTCGCTTTGATTGCCGAGGTTTATCAACTTAACGGAGTAACCTCTTATTTTATCACCGCTTGCTGCACCTGCCGTAATCGTAAATTCGATTGTTCCACCAGATTGACGTGGAGCCAAAGTAGCATGTTTTGTCTCCACAACTTCGCCTTCGACAAGAAGCCTTACACTAAGGACACCCTCCTCGTTTGCTGTGTTGTTGGCTAAAACTTCGACAGTTATTGTATCTCTTTCACATACTTCGTATGGGCTGACGAAAACTCTCAGCAAATCGATTTTGTCTGATGCCTCAACTGGCGCTTCAACAGTAAACGAACATGTCAAGCCAGCTACATTAACAGTGTGGGTGCCAGCGTTTGTTTCAGTTACATCAAACTTTGTGATTTGAGTTGCACCACCAGACAACGTAACATCTTTTGTGTCTCTTGTGGTTCCGTCAATTTTGAGTTCCACGGCGTATGTGCCACGTTCCTCTCCAACATTAGTTACCTTAACCGAGACTTCTACAGCTTCACCGGCCATGGCAGAGGACTGATTAACAGCTAAATCGCTTACCTGAAACTCTGCGGGTTCAACAGGCTGAGCAGCAGAACTGACTTCAAAGGACTTGGTTAAATTGCCCACCTTAACCACATAAGTTCCTTCAGCTTCTTCAGTGACTTCAAATTCCACGCTTGATGTTTCTCCGCTGTCAAGCTGAATGTTTCTGGTTTCCCTTTTTTCGTCATTAACAAAAAGGTCCAGCGAAAAACTGCCGCTTTCGCCTCCAGTGTTGGTTACTGTAGCAGAAACAACTATGGTTTCTTCAGGCTCAGCGACGGCGCGGCTGACTCCCAAGTCTGTTACTTGGATTTGGGCTGGCTTGAAGGGTGCATCCAGCGTAGCTTTAACTGTTCCGGTTAGGTCCCCTATCTGAATTGTGTGGTTGCCTTCAGTTATTATTGTCGCGGTGAACTCCACTATTGCACTTTCTGAGCCTGAAAGCAGAACCGTTTCTGTTGTTATGGGTTCACCCTCAATTGTGAGAGTTACCGAATGGTTGCCCGCTGCTTCTCCAACGTTAGTTACGTTAACCGAGATTTGCACCGAGTCCCCAACTTGAATCCAATCAGAATCAAGAACCAGATTGGTCACTTGGAAGCTGGCAGGGTCTGGAATCAGCGACCCAACATAGAAGTAGCTGGGAATGGCAATAGCCACAATAATCACGTTAACAAAAAAAGCCGTTTTTAGTTTACGTCTAGATGATTGAGAGGCCAAAGGATTATCAACTCACCAGATTGGAGTTTTTCATCCTTAAAAGAATATTTAAGACATTCGGAACCCTGTTTCAAGAAAAATATTAAAAAAGAAAAGGTTGCGCCGATTGCCTGTACTCCGATTTGGTTGAGCCATGTTGCTGCATCTGTTAAACATATTTATTATAAACAAAAAAGCAAACCACAAAAACAGTAACAATCGAAGCAGCTCATATTAGCTGCCTAATAGCAGTTCATTGTTGAAAACAGTCTTTTTCCTGAAAAACCGCGCAAAGACAGATTTTGTTCTTTTTGAAGTTCAGCTTAAATATTAAATGCTTGGAACAGATAGATTGTGTGTTAGGGAGGTTTCTTATGGATCAAGAGGAGGCTCTTCAGAGGCTACAGAAGACGCGAACAGAAAATGAGCAGGCATACTTGAAGGCTAAAGCTTTCATGGATGGTTTTCGGGCAAGAGGGCAGCTGAGCCAGAAGGACTCTGAATTCCTGTTTCTGATGGAGTTTGTGATTAAAGGCTTCAAAAACCATGGAAACGACATCATCACAGCCTTCGAAAACCAAGT
>CAZYJH010000055.1:0-9821 GCA_964647775.1 uncultured Candidatus Bathyarchaeia archaeon | reverse complement strand
CAGGTGTTTTGTCATTTATCAGGGGAAGAGAAGTAAGGAACAAAGAAAAAGAAGCCCCCGCTCAAAAATAGCAACTTGTTATGCCTAAGCCCAATTACTTTCTTGGCGCATTCAACCTCTAATTTATGGATTAAGGTTAGAGGGTTGGCGTGGGCTTTCCGGTTACCCGTCACTCTTTTTTCTTGAATTAGAGTTTTGTTAATTAGTTCATCTGCTTTGACATATTCACGGGGACGAACTGAAAAAGAAAGCGGACAAAGGAGAATAGAAAACAGGGTTTTGCGGCGCGCACATTGTGGCTGTGTTATTCTTCTCTTCGTCTTCTGATGATGAAAACAACGACGATGACGCCTGCGACGCCGCCAACCGCGCCTATGATGATGAGCAGGTACTGGTTCAGGAATGTGTCGTTAACAGTGAATGTCATTGTGTTGCTGTATGCCTCGTTTCTTAAATCGTCTTCAGCTACTTGGACGTTAATCTGCCACAGTCCCAGTGCGTTGGGCTTCCAGCTTACAATGTACGTTCCGTTCGCGTCTGTGCAAGCTGTTTGGGTTACGGTGGAGTTGGCGCCGATGAACACTACGGTGACTGTTAGATTCTCCACCCTGGGGTAAATGTGCCCTATCACGGTGATGTTGTCTCCGATGGTTATGCTCCTCGACGTTACGTTGCATGTCACTGAGATGAACTGTTTCTTTACAGTGAAGTTCAGGTAATTGCTGGATGCTGGAAAATAGGTTTCGCTGCCGTTCCAGTCTGCCCAAACAAACCATGTTCCGTTTTTGTTCACAGAATGGGCGTCCATGAAATTGCCTGAAGAATCTGCAGCCACCAACCTGGATACTACATTGCCGTTAGAAGTCTGATTCAGTAATGTATTGTTTGCCAAAACAGAAGCTAACGTGGTGGCGTTTAACGCAGAAGAATTCAGCATCGCATAGGTTAACGTCACATTTGTTCCACCCGCCGGAAGTGAACCCGTCACCGTGACGTTCTCACCAACGTAAACAGTCGAGTTCGACAAATCCAAACTTATGTTCGCCAAGTTCTTCACCTCATAGCCGCCCAGAACTTCTGCACTGTTGCCGCTGGTGTCACGCGCCAAAACCGTGTAGCTAACTGTGGTCCCTGCTGGCTGCCCAGGAATCGTTCCGGCGTATATCTGGTTCTGTGTCTCAATCATTTCTGTGGCAGCAGATGTTCCCCAGTCATCGGTTGTATAATTCAGCGTCACAGCTTCCAAGTTACATTGTTCTTCTATGTGAGCGGTTATGCTTGTTTCGTTGTTGGGGTTCACCTTCTCTATGGGGTCTAGTAGGCTCAGCTGTGGGGCGTCAAAATCCGTTTTAACCATGAAGTCTATGGCGCCCTCTCCATACTCAGCTATGAATGCAAGGTGATAAAGCAGGTTTCCTTCAACAGGGGCAGTGAAGTTAATCAGCATGTCCTCTCCAGGATACTCGCAACTAGCCATCGCTTCAATGCACCTGAATCCCTCACTGTCCAGATTGTATCCACCATAGATTTCTGAAGTGTTGCCGTACAGCCCCGGCTCCCAAGCCAGAGGCACGCCATTCAGGAAGGCTGCTTCATCTTCCAGCGGGTTCGTCATGATGTAAAGTCGGGCTTCGTACATGTCAAGGGTGTCCGGCACATCAACCCACACTTCGACGCGGCTGCTTGTTGTGTTGAATTCGTATGCCCAAGTCGTCTTTTCAACAGGCTCATCATCCACTTTCCCTTCCATGTAGCGGCTGTACCATCTGCCTGTATCAACGTGCTCGATAAGCATGAAGGTCGCTGCGTCAGACCCGTTGCTTTCTCGGGCATCATTCCTTATGCGGAAACTGTAGTTGCCTGTTTGCTCCGGGATGAAGAAGGGGTGGTCAACTGTTGTGCCTAGGTGCTCAGGTAATCCCGCTGCCTCAGTGTGATAGGATTCCAGTTCGCCTGAAGGGTCATAGACGAAGATGTCGTAGTCTGTTTTGTTTGTGTCAGAGGAGTAGTCTATCCAGTCTCCGTAGCAGTAAACGCGGTAAGCTGAATCCGCAACCAAGGGGTAAACGTACGTCCAGTCTGAGCCTATCGGAATCTGCGACGCATTAATTCTGACAGGAAGAACAGGCTTATTCACGTAGGTCCAGTTTCCGAGAGTGTATGGAACCATGGGCTCCGCCTGAGCCCGAGCAACTGACGGAAAGGGCAGTGGTGCTGTCCCAGTTATGACCAAGCTTAGAACAAGGATGCATAAGACTACGCCCTTCGTTGTCCACCCACGCAACAACTATTCCTCATTGACAATTATTTGGATTCGAATTGTTGCTAGCATCGTTGTCGGGAATGAGTAAAAATGGTTATGAAAAGAGACTAACTACCAGAAATATGAATTAATTTGCAAAACCAAAACATGCCGCACAGGCTCTGGCTGGATACTCTGTTGCATATGATCTGGTGTCTGTTGCGGAAGTGACACACGGCTTTTTTTAAGAACAATCAATCGAGAATAAACCTGTTGGAGAACAGCATCATGTCCGCTGAAGAGGAGACTTACGCTGAGGAAGAGGAGGAGAAGCTTCTTAACGCTGAAGAGGTCACCTTGCTTGCCACAGAGTTCTTGAAGAGGCTGGGAAACAGGCAGGGTCTCAAGCCAATCAAAGCCTCCCTAGAAGAAGACGTTTACATTGTTGAGGTGGGGCTAAGCAAGAAGACCGCTACGGTGCAGATAGACGCCACCACCGAACAAATCAAAGAATACGAAATAAAAGAAAAAGAACAAGCAAAAACATCATCCTCCTCGTTTATTCCACTTACACCAAAAAACATACTGATGCTAGCCGGAATCGCAGGCGCAGCCGTCGTCATCTCCGCCCTACTGGGAATACAATCTCTAATACCCAGCATACTTTGATTTCTGTGCCTGCCTTCAACATTTAATTATATTGGATAACCCGATTTTTGACAGTAACCGATACTTTTTTATATCGTCTAAATTACAGGGATGTTTAGGGATAACTAGTGACACTACTTAACAAGCGAATCCACAAAAGGGTGCTCCAGAAGAAGAAGAGACTGGACAGCTTGCGTCCTCTTCCGTCGACGCTTGTGAAGAAGTTGAAAGAACAACTGTGCATTGACTACACATACAACACCAACGCCATTGAAGGAAACACATTAACTCTGAATGAGACAAGACTAGTCATCCAAGAAGGAATTACTGTCGGTGGAAAAACTATAACAGAAGTCTTGGAAGCCAAAAACCACCCAAAGGCAATAGATTTCATGGAGAGCATAGTTGAATCTAACAATGAAATCAATGAAGTTGTTGTGTTAAATCTTCACAAACTAATCATGTCAAACATTGTTGAAGATGCTGGACGCTATAGAACTACTGGCGTAATAATAACTGGCGCTGCCTTTAGACCACCACCCAGTTCAGAAGTCAGACAACAAATGAATGAACTTCTAGATTGGCTAAGAAGAAATCCGGATGAGCACTCTCCAATCGAGTTGGCTGCAGTTTTTCATCATCGTTTTGTTCAGATACACCCATTCATAGAAGGAAATGGCAGAACAGCCAGACTTGTAATGAATGCGATACTAATGAAAAATGGGTACCCCTTCATTTCTATTGTCTCAAAACAAGACCGCCCCAAATACCTGCATTCACTAGTTGAGGCAGATTTGAGAAATATTTCTCCCTTTGTGAACTTCATAGCTCGATGTGTGGAATGGTCTTTGGATATGTATCTTGATGCTTTGGACGAACCAAAAGTTTTTTCCCTTGCTGAAGCCAGCAAAATTACGCCATATTCTCAAGAGTATTTGAGCCTGCTTGCTAGAAATGGTGCATTAGGGGCATACAAAAAGGGTAGGAAATGGTTTGTAACTAAAAAAGAATTGGATAGATATCTGCGTTCAGTCAATAAACAACTCTCCGATACCCCCTAACTGCCCCTCTTTGATAAGTTATGGGTTGGTAGGCGATTGAAGCTGATTTGTGTACGGTCTAGACTTTTAGCACCATTGGATGATTTGTTCTGGGATTTTGGAGAGCGGCAGGATTTTGTCTACGCCGCCTTCTTGTATGGCTACTTTTGGCATGCCAAAAACTGTGCATGTTTCCTCGTTCTGTGCTATGGTTCTTCCGCCATTCTCCTTGATAGCCTTAATACCTGAGGCGCCGTCTCGACCCATCCCCGTCAAAACGACTCCAATCGCCTCTGACCCGTAAACCTCCGCTATGGTCCTCATCATCGGGTCAACTGCTGGTCTCACACCATGCTCCTGAGGTCCAATATCCAGCATTATCTGCCCATCTCCAGTAACGGTCATGTGGTAGCCTCCCGGCGCGACAAGAGCCTGCCCCTGCCTGACTGTGTCTCCTTCCTCGGCTTCTTTAACCTCAAAACTGCAAAGCCTATCCAGCCTCTTGGCAAAGGGGCTTGTGAAGCCTGAGGGCATGTTGAGTGGGGCGGCAAAGAAGAGGCGAAGGAAGCAGAAAATCCTGCGCAAGCGAAGAAGAAGGTCAAACCGAAAGCTAAGCGTTGACCTGTTTCATGTTTCGTCTAGATAGTTAGTGTTTTTTTCTGTAACGCACTGATGCTGCTATGGCTAACGCCAGTAACGCAGCTCCAACGGCTATTAAAGCAACAGGGACCCATGGGAACTCTTGAGTTGCCGGGCTAAATATTATTTGTTGGTTAACGTTTGCGCCGTCAACGGTTACATTTCCAGACTCTGGAGAAGCAGTGTACCCGTTGGGTGAGGCGACTGAGAAAGAGTAGACGCCATTTGGTACATTGAATACTATAGTGTCTGAAGTGCCGTTCTCTGTTTGATTGTTGAAGGTTACTGTCCAGTCTGTTTCTTGAGGCAAACCTGACGCAGTAAATGATACTTCGTACGTTTGTGGGTTCGGTGAAGAACCGCCGACCGCGTAGACTAGGTGGTCATATGAACCAAAGTAGACTGCCCCATTTGAGACCGCGGGAGAAGAAACCACCATGTCAAGGGTCCTGTAGCTCCATAAACGTGCCCCTGAAGTAGCGTTTAAGGCATACAATTTCTTGTCGTTTGAGCCCACAAAAACTACGCCGTCAGCCACGGCGGGAGAAGAAGCAACATCGTCGCCAGTCGTATACTTCCACACAACCGTTCCTGTTGACGCATTCAGGGCGTAGATTTTGTTGTCGTTTGAGCCCACGTAAACTGTGCCTCCGGAAACTGCTGGAGAGGAAGCCACGGCATCTCCAGTTGTGTAGTTCCAGATTTGTGCGCCTGTTGTGGCGTTCAGGGCGTAGATGTTGCCGTCATAGGAGCCTACGTAAACTACTCCGTCTGAGACTGCGGGAGAAGAAATCACCACGTCCCCCGTTGTGTAATTCCAGACAAGAGAGCCGTCAGAAACGTTCAAGGCGTAAACGTTCTTGTCGTTGGAGCCCACATAAACTGTGCCATCGGCAACTGCAGGAGAAGACAAGTGAATCTGGTCTCCTGTTGTGTAGTCCCAAATCAGCGTACCCGTTGTGGCGTTCAGGGCGTAGACCTTCCAGTCTTCTGAGCCAACGTAAACCACGCCATCAGCAACAGCTGGTGAAGAAACCACGGCGAAGCCTGTTGTATAATTCCATAATTGCGAGCCAGTGGAGGCATTCAGGGCATAGATGTTACAGTCATAGGAGCCCACGTAAACTACTCCGTTAACTACGGCTGGCGCGGACAGCATCACCATGTCACCGGTTTTGTAGCTCCATATGACTTTGCTGGAGAAGTCGTCAAATGGGACTGTGCCGGTGGCGGCGCTTAAGGCGTACACGTTTCCGTCGAAAGAGCCCACGTAAACTGTGCCGTTTGCTACGGCGGGAGAAGAATCCACTACGCCCCCTGTTATGTAATCCCACTTGAATTCGCCAGTGGAAGCGTTCAATGCATATAATCGTCCATCCCATCCGCCCACATACACTGTGCCGTTGGAGACCGCAGGCATAGAAATCACCATTTCCTCAGTCTCGTAGCTCCATATGTAATCGCCTGTTGACGCATTCAGGGCGTAGACTTTGTTGTCGTTGGAGCCCACGTAAACTGTGCCTTCGGAGACTGCTGGGGAAGAAGCCACAGCGCCTCCAGTTGTGTAGTTCCAGATGACCGCGCCAGAGACGTCAAGGGAATAGACTCGTCCATCAACTGAGCCCACGTAGACCCTTCCGCGGTCGGCTGCGGGTCCAGAGAATATTGGTCCCTCGGTTGTGTAGTTCCAAGCTTGGTCGCCTGTGTATGCGTTTAAGGCGTATAGGCGGTTGTCGTTTGAGCCGATGTAGACTTTGCCGTCTGCAACTGCGGGGGTGGAAACTATATCGTCGCCTGTTGTGTAGTTCCATACGTGGGTGCCTGTTGAAGCGTTCATGGCGTGGATTTTGTTGTCTTCTGAGCCTACGTAGACCATGCCGTAGCCGAGGATGGGCGAGGACACCATGATTTGGTCACCTGTTGCATAACTCCATACCGGGTCACCTGTTGACGCGTTCAGGGCGTAGACGTTGGAATCCTCTGATGCCACGTAGATTACGCCATCAGAGTAGGCGATTGCGGAATCAACGAAGTACCCTGTCTTGTAGCTCCATATGTACTCGCCAGTAGATGCATTCAATGCGTAGACGTTGAAGTCTTCTGAGCCCACGTAAACCCTGCCCTCTGCAACTGCCGCAGGCGATAGGACGTTTGCGTCTGTTGTGTAGCTCCATATGAAAGCACCTGTTGAAGCGTTAAGAGCGTAAACTTTGTCATCTAACGAACCGAAGTAGACTACGCCGTCGGAGACTACAGGAGAGTCCACGGGTCCGCCAGTGTTGAACTTCCATAGGATCTGGTTTGTCTGAGGCGCTGCCGTCTTCGAGTTGCCTGTGTTTGCTGGGTCGTGGTGGAACATGGGCCAGTCGTCTGTTTCTGGCTGGTCCGCCGACTCTTCAGAGGCACCTGTGGATAGGATGGTAATAGAAAAGGCTGAGGCAAGAAGCACTATCGTCAAGATTATGGTAATCGCTTTTTTCTTCATTGTCTCCTATCCTTTGGGCATACTAGCTGAAGTTGATTCAGGCAGAGGCAAAACTTGTGGCTAATGCAGCAACAAGACACCGCCTATCAACTAATAATTAATTGTTCGGCAATCAGTAAAAACACTTTCTTTTTTCCAGACTTTAAGAATGCACAGGGCTAGCCAAAACTTACAAGAAACCAGCAACTCCTTGGGTGTCAAAGAAAAAAAACGTTCGTGTACGCACTGGAAGAATCTGGTCTGTAAATTTTCAGGTATGATAGACAATGTCAATCTTGATTTTTTTGAATATCCACACGCTATATATGTGACCGTGCATTATATTAACTTGTAGAATTCTCTTAGTGAATGACGACAAAAAGGCTTGTCATGTTTTGTCGTGTATTCTGGGTATTCTTCTTCGAAACAATATTAAGAAAGCAGGAGGAGTTTAGGATTTGTCTATGTCGAGGATTGAATTTAAAATGCGTCAACGGATTAATCAAAAATTTGAGACTGTAGGAGCTACTTCAAAGAAGACTGCTGTAACGTCTATGGAGGCCAATCTAGATTTGCAGGAACAGTATTGGTTGCCCTATTTGGTTGGAAATCTTATCGGTAGAATAAGAAAGACTGATGATAATCGGTATTACTGCTAGAATTATGCTGTTGGCACGCGCGCAGGAAGATGGTTTAGTTTCATGAAAAGAAGCCAAAGAAATGCTAAGAATAGACGTGGAAGATACGTTAAGAAATGTCCTGTTGAGATAGGAAATGAATACGAAGTGGATATAATAGAAACAACCCCCAACGGGGCAGGCATAGCCAGAATCAAAGGTTTCCTAATTTTAATTGGCAACACAAAGCTTGGAGACCACATAAAGGTAATGATAACGAATATAGGCCCCCTGAGCGCAGAAGCGGAAATTGTCGCATAGAACCCAAGCGCACACATTGCCCCCATCATTTAAATCACTAAAAACCACAAACGAGCCGCGGTTGTGCCTGCAGTCGCCGTAGCCCTCCACAAACAAAACTATCCAACAGCCAATTCAACAATCATATTAGGAGCCTAATAGAGGTACATTGTTGAAAACAGTCTTTTTCCTGTTTTTCCAAGCAGCAACAGCTTTGCGTTACCTAAAAACCAGACAATTCGGTACTAGTGACGGCTCTGAATCAATATCGTTGATTCATAATTGTTTAAACGTGAAAAAATCATCAGCAGAATAAAACAACTCTTGGTCTGGTGAACGTGATGACTTTGCAGGAAAACCAACTAAAACTGTGCCTTGCTCTAAAAAATCCTCTTCGATGCTGGATTATAGAACTTCTGAAGTCTCACAACGCTTTAACTCCGTCTGACCTAGCAAATTTACTGAACATCAGCTTGGGCAGATGCTGCTATCATCTCGACAACTTGACCGGCTTAGTTAAACAAGATAAAGAAAAGCGTTACTTCTTGAGCGAAGAAGGAATCAGAGCGTTCCAATTGCTGGTTAGACCCAGAATCTAACGCCCTTACATAGCACTGTTCTTTTAGTGTTTAAGCGGCATTTGCAACTGTTTTTATCTGCACCATCTTTTCAGATACGGAAACTTCGTTTTCAGCTGGGCTTTAGCTTGCGCAACAGTCATGTCTGGGACTTTTTGTGCCCATACTTTTGCAGAAATATCTAATATCGTCTCAAGGGTTGCGTCAGGTTGAGTGAATTTGCCGTCCTTGTAGCAGCGTACACAGTAATGTTTGCTTCTTGTGCCATCAGCTTCGGTACCACAAAGTTCAGGATTATCCATTGGCAGACAACAACTTTGACAAACATGCTCCTTACTTTGCATAATCTATCATCACCCAAAACAATGAATATCGTACTACTTAAAATCATCATAAAAGTATACTGAACAGTCAGCAATCAACCTAAAAGCTAAATTAGTTCCCCGTTAATTTTACGGTAAAACAGTAGTGTAGAGGCTGACTGATGAAGTTCCCCAAAAAATTCAATTTACTGGCAATCGAGGAGAAGTGGCAGCAGAACTGGGAAACGATGGGCATCTACCTTTTCGACCGAGCAGACAGCAGCCGCCCAGTCTTCACTATCGACACTCCTCCCCCGTACCCTTCAGGCAACTTTCACATGGGAAACGTCCTCAACTGGACCTACATAGACGCCCTAGCCCGCTACAAACGCATGAGAGGCTACAATGTCCTCTTCCCGCAGGGCTGGGACTGCCACGGACTTCCCACAGAAGTTAAAACTGAAGAAACCTACAAAATCAAAAAAACTGACGTGCCCCCGCAGGAATTCGTTAAGATGTGCAAGCAGGTCATCAGCAAGTACATAGCCATAATGAAGAAAGCCGTCATCAGGCTCGGCTGTAGCGTAGACTGGACAACCGAGTACAAAACCATGAACCCAAGCTACTGGAAAAACACGCAGCTCAGCTTCATTATGCTTCACAAGAAGGGCTTAATCTACAAGGGAACGCATCCAATCAGCTGGTGCACAAGCTGCGAAACAGCAATCGCAGATGCAGAAGTTGAACATGAACAAAAAGAAGGCACCCTACACTACATCAAATTCATGCTGGAAGACGGCAACCATCTGACCATAGCTACAAGCCGACCTGAACTCTTACAGGCTTGTGTAACCGTAGCCGTCAACCCCGAAGATGAACGATACCGCAAATACATCGGCAAAAACATCACCGTTCCCTTAGCCGACCGCCAAGTCAAAATCATAGCCGAAAAAGAGGCAGACCCCGAATTCGGCACAGGCGTACTCATGAT
>CAZYJH010000054.1:0-9983 GCA_964647775.1 uncultured Candidatus Bathyarchaeia archaeon | reverse complement strand
TCAACAAACCACAGCAAAGCTCTTAAATGTTGTACGATAAATTTCGCGCTATTATGGGTTCAAAAGACGATGCCCCCCAGCAGGGTCAGGGGGTTTCTATAGTTCTTACGGGTTCAGCTACGGACATGAGCGACTTCAAACTCAGTCCTTTCCGAGCCTTCACTGGAGGATTTCCCACAGCAATTATTCCAAGGTTCCTGCTTAGAAGATACTGGTACCCACGAGTTCCCAAAAACGGAGATGACACAGCCAAGTATGCGCCTTATGGAATGCGAAAAATTGAGGCTGTGCTGGTCAGGGAGTTCGGCGAACAAAACGTGGCGGTGGCGCATCCATATAATCTGGAAAAGTTTGTGGGACCAGCAACAAAAGTTATTGGAATATCTTCGATGGAGCCTGCTGGAACAGGGTTCGTCAGCAGAACATACACGTCTCTTGTGGGCTTTGGCGGAGAACCTGTTGCTGCCGCAGAATTCAGAGACCTCATCACAAAGCCGATTCTGAGAAAGTGGGGCGCCAAGGTAATTCTCGGTGGTTCAGGTGCATGGCAGATTCACAGGGGACAGCTGCAAAAAGAGTATGGAATAGACTGCATTGTCATGGGTGAAGGCGAAAAGACTGCATTAGAAATTTTCCGCAAGGCTCTCAACGGCGAAGAACTTCCACCAGTGGTTGAGACTGAGCCGCCAGACACGGAGCAGATTTGCCGCATCGTGAATCCGTCGCTCTTTGGCACCGTGGAGATTACTCGCGGTTGTGGTCGCGGCTGCAGGTTCTGCTCGCCCATGATGAGGAGACGTTACTCTTTTCCGTTAGACCACATCCTGAAAGAAGTTGAATTGAATGCAAAAAGCGGGACAAGAATGATAATTTTGGCGAGCGAAGACATCTTCCTGTACCGATGTGACGAAAAGTTTCTGCCAAACCGTGAAGCAATCGTCAAGTTAATCAACTCAATCGCCGCTGTCCCAGGAGTAGAGTTCATTCAACCTGCTCATGCAGCGTTAGCGCCTATCGTCTATGACCCCCAAATAGTTGAAGAGATTGGACCTGTTCTCCACGAAAAAGCTTACTGGGTTACGAACGACACGCGGCACAGCTCAGTTGAGGTCGGCATGGAAACAGGAAGCGTCAGGCTCATGAAAAAGTACATGTCAAGCAAGATGCTTCCCTTCAAACCCGAAGAATGGCATGATGTTGTGACGAAAGCAATTGAAATCATGAATGAGAACTACATTTGGCCGCTGGCAACGTTGATTGTTGGTTTGCCTGGAGAAACCGATAAGGACACTGTTGCGACGCTTGAACTTCTGGACAAGCTGAAACACAACAAACTGTTCTATGTGCCTTTACTGTTCACTTCAGAAGACGACTGCATGCTTAGAAAGGCACAGCACATGGACCTGAAGCACTTAACGCCGCTCCAATGGGAACTCTTAGCCACATGCTGGAGACACAACATAGAAGTTTTCACACCTGAAAGAAACCAATGGCCCACAAGGTTTGTGACGATGCTTGCCTACGTGCTCTATTACAGGTGGAAACATGGAAGAAAGGCTTTACGTCCCTTGATGAAACTTGCAGGAATGAATATAGACTATTCATAGGCGCCTATGGGCGGATTGTGACGGGCCTCAAAACGTGTAGTCTAATGATAGAAAGTCATGTAGGATACAGGGCTTAACGGTGGGTCGTGGAAAGTTTATAAGCGTATCAACGTCTAACTTTTTGAAAATGAATTACTTATCAAAAAGAAATTTTGTCACATGCATGATTCTGTTCTTAATTTCCCTTTCAATGGTCACAACACAAGCTTTTTCTCGTCCAGTAGAACAAGAATTTAGTCGCAGAGAGTCGATGCGAAGCTTTACTTCGGAGAACATACCGAGACAGACGCTGTTAGACGTGTTAGGGGCAGCTTATGGGTACACAAATGAGAGAAGGAACTTGCCAAGAATAGGCTACGATTATTCATTAACAGTATTCACAGTCAACGAAACAGGTAGTTACAGGTATATTCCTGAAAGCAACTCACTCGTCGTACATGACCTAACCGTGAATAAGGAGACCATACGTCCCTATGATTATGTTAGTGGTTGGCCTGCCAACGCAAAAGAGGTTTTGATAATAGTTTGGAACCAAACCAGAATGAATAACCACTATTTTGCCTCTGCAGAAGCTGGCTGCCTTGCTCAAAACCTGCATGTGGCGGCGTCGTCTCAGGATTTGGGGACATGCGTTGTTGGCACCATAAATGCTGGAATGTTACGCAGCGTTCTCAAATTGCCCAGCACACTAACTCCCTTGCTGGCGATGCCGCTAAGCTATCCAACAGAGCAGTATCAGGCAGCAACCCCAAAATACAGTATTATGACAGGAAATCTTCCACCTGTCCAATACAGCGAATCAACTTTTGAAGATGCTGTGAGGCACATAGTTTTTGTGCAGGATTGGACTGAAGAACCCTTGTCCTTGCAGGAGCTTTCTCAACTGCTGTGGGCTGCCTACGGCTACTCTAGCACAGACCACAGAACTACGCCAAGTGCATTCGGAACTTATCCGCTTGTTGTCTACGCTTCAAACGCTACAGGAGTATACCGTTACCTGCCGGAAAGCCATTCTGTCACGGAGATACTGGGTGATGACAAAAGACTGGATATAGCAAACACGTTTTCGGGTCAAACATGGGCGGCAGATGCTCCGACACTGTTTCTCGTAGGCTACGATTCATCACAAGGAGGCGATGGCGGAGAGTTACCTCACCTGTTCATGGAAGTGAATGCGGGATGCGTAATCCAGCAGCTGTTTCTTGAAGCATCAGCATTGAACCTAAAAGCAAACATACTCAGCGAGGGCTTTGAGGAATGGAACGGCGCAGGAGCACAACAACTACGCAGCACACTTGGTCTGTCAACTTCAATTATCCCACTTTACGCAATACCAGTTGGCGCCTCTGAGAGTGGCGATGTAACGCCGCCAACAATTGGTGGTCAGTCTCAAGATCCAAGCCCAGAAGAGGTAGAACCGAGTCAAGCCGTAACTGTTTCCGTAGAGGTTACCGATGAAGGAGTTGGGGTACGCGAAGTTGTTCTCTCCTACAGCACAGATGAGGGACAAACATGGACAAACACAGCGATGGCAAGCATTTCAGCGAACATGTACTCGGGAGAAATCCCAGGTTTCGAAGAAGGAATGCGGGTACAATACAAGATATTAGCTTATGACAACAGTAACAACTTAGCTGTAGAAGACAATGCAGGAAACTATTACATCTACACGGTTATTCCAGAGTTCCACTTCCTAATTTTGGTATTTGTCATCTTAACACTGTTTGCAGTCATCCTAGCAAAAAAGAGAACAATCACAAACACCTAACTGAAGCGGGCAAAATTAAAGCCTAACTTCCAACAAAGATTATTTGACTGAAAGGGAGCTGTGAAAAGCAGATGAAAACTCTGATTCTGTCTGAAGAAGACATGAAAAAGTTGCTTTCACTGAAAGAAGTGATAGACGCCGTTGAATCAGCGTTTAGAATGAAGGGGCTAGGTCATGCCCAAATGCCGCCTAAACAATACCTTTTTTTGAACAAATACAACGGCGACGTAAGAACCATGCCCGCCTATCTTGAAGAAACCGATGCGGTTGCCGTGAAAGTTGTGAATTCGCATCCTGAAAACCGAAAAAAGCATGGATTGCCTACAGTTATGGCAATGATTATACTGGTTGACCCAAGAACTGGGGCGCCAGAAGCGATAATGGGTGGAGCATGGATTACTGCCTTGAGGACTGGCGCAGCGGGGGCAGTGGCAGCGAAGTATCTTGCTAATCCTGACCCGAAAACAGTCGGCGTTGTGGGTGCAGGAATGCAGGCGAGAACACAGCTTATGGGTCTTCAGCTTGTTTTCGGGACGATTGAGGAAGTGAGGGTGTGGGATCGAGACAAAGAAGCTGCCGTGAAGTATGCAGAAGAGATGAAAACTAAGGGCGAACAGGAGTCCATTTATCCGGTTGAAAGCGTCAGGAATGCTGTCCAAGGGGCGGACATCATCGTAACTGCTACGCCTTCAAGAGAACCTTTGGTGTCAGCGGAATGGGTAGATGAAGGAACGCACATCAACTGTATAGGCGCAGACGCTCCAGGCAAACAGGAGCTGGATCCAGCTATTCTGCTTAAGTCAAAGATTGTTGTAGATGACTGGAGCCAAAGTTGCCACGGCGGCGAAATCAACGTTCCATTCGCTAAAGAAATAATCGGCAAAGAGGACATTTGGGGCGACATCTGCGAGATAGTGGCGGGACTGAAGCAGGGAAGAACCACACCAGACGAAATCACAGTTTTCACATCCACTGGGCTAGCCATACAGGACGCCGCCGCAGCCAAGATTGCATACCAAAAAGCGTTGAAACAAAAAGTCGGCAAACAAATAGACATACTGAATGTTTGAAGAGGTAGTGGCGGGTCCGAGGGGAATTGAACCCCTGACCCCCGGGTTAAAAGCCCGGTGCTGTAGGCGCAAGATGCTCTTCCTTGCTAAGCTACGGACCCTTCCATGCTTTTGAGATATGCGATTAAATTAAGGCTTTCTATACTCCTCTGGAAAGCCAAAAGATAACAGAGCCTAATCAAAAAAAGTTCTACAAAAAGAAAAAGGTAAGAGGGTGTGACAGGCTTGCTTTCCTAGTTGCCTAGGATTCATCCCAAGTTTTTTCCAGATACTTTAGAGAGAAGGGCTTCACCATTCTTTCTTCGCCCGTAGTCATAAGAAAGCTCTGGAGGGCTTGCAGACTGTCAGCCCACTCTGTTTTCAGCGTTTCTATGAAGCTGGAATAACCAGAGTAATTCTTGTGGAAAGAAATTATTGCGTAATCCATTCCCATGCCTTCGCCGCCAGCAGTGAAAACAACGTTGGGGTTCTTTGCAGCCCACTTCTTTGCCTTATCCGCCGATGCTGCTCCTTTAGCCTTTACGAAGGTCATTGCCATAATCTCGAATCCAAGTTCTGTCCAATCAGGTATAACTGTGTAGTCTACTATAGCTGTCTTCTCTAGCCGCTGTCGCATCCGTGTTATGGTTGGCTGTGAAACTCCTATGATTTTTGCAATTTCCCTGTCGCTTCTTTTCGCATTCTTCATTAGCTCAAACAGAAGCTTGAGCATTCTTTTTTTCATCATGGCTACAGATTCATAATGAGGCTAAATATAAACATTATGCATTAATGACGGGTATGTATATGACTTAAATAGACATGGAAGCGTCAAAGTTTTTATTACCTATCCTGAAGCAGATACTATAACGCTCAATTAATGGCTTTAACGCTTAAAGTTGCTCGTCCAATAGGAATTCGACATTAAAATAGGAAAATCCCCGCCCACAAGGAGACATTCAAAGCTACATAGTAAACTTTTCTCCCCCCGTGAGAATGCGCTCCAGCGCGGAACTGAGATTAATCAAACCATCATTCGTTTTCCCAGAAACAGGTATCAACTGAAACTCTAACCCCAGACGATAAATAGCATGCACCATATCTCTGCTAAGAAGCATTCTTGTACCACTCAACTTTTCTTCAATAACAGCCTCAAGCGCGTCAGGGTCAGCAGACCACCTCAAGATGCGGTTAGCCTCTTCAGGGGGAAGAAGGTCACACTTCGAAAGCACATGCAGCTGCGGGAAAAAGAATCGGTTATAAACTGCAGCAGAAAGGAACATGTTCGAGACGTAGTTGAGGGGATTAAAAGAGAAGACGGCATCAAACAGGTAGACGATGGCTTTCTGCTCCTTCGTCAACTCGTTTGCGATGTAGGGTCCGCTGGCTCGGAAAGCAAACAGCTCCATTTGCCCCGGAGTGTCAACGATGACAACATCAGCTTGGAGGTCCTCTATTTCGCCTCCGATTCTTTCAGCCTCCTCAGCTATCAGGTCAGCGGCTAAGACTAGGGCGCCGTTGGGTCCAAGACTGTAATCTTCCATGATTTGGTTAATGTCAACAGAGTTGCGTATGTCAATGTCTGGCGCGTAGGGCAAATTCACGACGCCGGGATCCAAGTTCACAGTTGCCGCCTTCTGTTTCCCGACTTTAAGCCACTCAGTGAGGGAAGCAGTAAGAAGAGACTTTCCAGACCCAGCTGTCCCAATAACAAACACTACAACCACTCAAACACCTCAATACACAGGAAACACATGAACCCTCATATCTTCAGTTAGACAATATAATTTTTGTCTGTCTATAGAAGGCTTTGGTGACTTCAGATTGCTGATTTGACGGGCTTGATTTTCCCGCCCTTTCCTTGAATCAGTTCCGTCAGCTCAATGAGGGCTTTGGTGACACGCTGTCTGGCGGCGACTGAGTCCGTGGCTGTTGTAGAGAGATGGAATTCTATGCGGGGAACCCTTTCAGTGCCTTTAGGGTGGGATTTTATGTAGACGTGAGGGTTGCTGTGCATCACCTTATCGATGAGGGGTGCCATCTCCGACTCCATGACGTTTGTGGATTCGATGCTTGTTTCAAAAAAGGTTACGCCATGCGCAGCTTGCTTCAGGACAGAAGCCACTGACTCGTCAAAGATGCTTTTCATCTCGGAGGGGACTCCGGGAAGAGCTATTATGGTCACGTTTTCATACTCTGCAACCACTGCAGGCGCCGTTCCAATGGGATTCGGCAGAGGCTTAGACCCGTCTGGAAGCCTAGCCATCTTTACCCTGTGAGGAGTCAACTCAGCCGCCTCCATCCTGCCCTCCTTCGCGTAGCTGAGGTACTTCTCCGTAACCATCCTCAAAGCCTCTTCGTTCACTTCGATCTTTCGCCCCAACGCCTTCGCCAATCCCTCCAAGGTTTTGTCATCAAAAGTGGGACCCAAACCGCCCGTGGTTAAGACGAAACCGGGGCTACGTTGAATCGCCTCCTTTAGGGCACATGAGATTTCGTCGATGTCGTCGCCCACAACTGTGACGCGGCGAGTGGTTAAGCCCAGCGTAGTGACTCTTTTGGCCAGCCACTGAGCGTTTGTGTTCAAGGTTTTGCCTATCAGAAGCTCGTTTCCGACGCAGATTATTTCTACAGACTGAACCATGGGAACATCTACCTGAAGCAAATTCTAGTTACTAAAGTGAAGCTGAAGAGTAATAACTGCTTTGTTTACGGGTGAAGTTATGGTTAAAAAGCATGTTACCTAAGTTTTTGCCAAAACGTTACGTTTCTGCAGACACTATTTCTTCTTGCCGAGCCACCACTTCAGATAATCCTTTCTCTCTTGTTGGTGCTGGTCCTCTTCGGTTTCGAAACTTGGTCTCAGCTTTTCACGCATCTCATAAAGTTCTTGAGGGGTGAGAGAAAGACCGCAGCTCTTGCAAACATAACATTTTGTACGTGATGCATAGTGTAGTTCGCCGCCGCATTCAGGGCAATATCTCATGGTATTCGCCTTTTCTCTTTTTGTTCCCATGTTAGTATATAAAGGTAGATGCTCGAAAAAGGGGTTTTTGGGTTCATTTGGAGGCTGAGGCGTGTCCATTCTGTTATGAAAAGTCTTTTAACGTTTTTGGGCAGCATATTTGTTGTATAGGATGATTTGGGGGATTAGATTGTCAGGAATTTTTGGCACTGGAGCAACACTTCAGGTAGACGTCAACCTCATACTGCAGATAGCGGCGTTTCTAATCATTGTTGTCAGCTTGGTTTACAAGAACAAAAACAAATTCAAGATTCACGGCGTATCCATGGGAACAGCAGTTATCCTGCATGTAGTTTCATTTCTGACAGTGATGGGACCAATATTCTTTCGGCACTTTGGAGATTTTGTGGATTCCATTTCATACGCGGAAATTCAGACCACATGGATTCATGCAATCCCAGGAGCCGCCGCAATGATTCTGGGAATACTGCTGGTGCTGCTGTGGGCGTTGAAGCCATCTAACATTGCGGCGTGCAGCAGAAGGAAGCGGCTAATGGACCTAACTGTTCTGCTTTGGCTAATATCTCTGGTATTCGGAATAGTCACGTACATGCTCATCTACACCTCAAATATTACATGAAAATTAACTCAGAAACCGCCAGCCGCCTCTACAACAAAAACAGCCTTGCACAGTGACCGCTCAGGTTATAAAATTGGTTAACCCCGCCTCCTTCGCCAGCTCCTTGGCGCGACGCCGTTCCCTTTCCGTGAGGCTCCTCCGCAGCTCAGGGACTTCGTGGCTTCTCCATTCTGGGAGATACTGGAACATCAAGTTTACGCGAACCCAGTCTCCAAGGTTTTCGGATATCCAGTTCAAGACAGGTCTTGTGCAGCACTCAAGATGCCCAGGCAGGACTAATACTCTGATGATAAGCTCTCCATATTTTTTGGCGTACAGGTGGTTTCGGGTGCAAGCCATCCAATAGTCTGGAGCGTCCGAAATCTTTTCTGCGCACTCTTCGGGACCATACTTGAAATCGAGAAGATACACGTCCACGAATCCGGCAAGCAGCCTAGCGGTTTCTTCACTGTAGTAGGAGTTGGAGTTCCAGACCACCGGCACATTCACGGCAACATGCTTGAAGGTTTCAAGCCACTGCGGCAGCCATGAAGTAGGGTCTCCGCCCACAAGATTGACGTTTCTGCAGCCGCCCTTACGAAGAGCCTCTATCGCCCTAGCCAACTGGGTGGATGAGCAGGTTTCTCCTGACTCGAACCACTGGGATATGCTCCAGTTTTGGCAGTGAAGGCACTTTAGTGTGCAGCCTAAAGTGAATATGGTGCCGGAGGGAACCAGTTCAGGCTCTTCGCCAGTATGCGGAAAAATCGATGAAACAGTGATTTGGGTTCCGCATCTGCAGTAGCCTAATTCTCCATCGAGTCTATTGATGCTGCAGTTGCGTGTGCAGAGGTGACAGTTTTCGAGTATGCGGTTTGCCAGTTCTGTTTTCAGGTCAAGGAACGATTTTTCTGGAGCGTCCAAGTCGTCTAGGCTTTTTTGTCGGGTGTCAATCAGCTTTTCGAGCTGAAGGAACTCTTCGGTGAGCTGCTCATGCAGGTTCCAAAGTTTCGTGAGTGAATCGTTCTTGTTGAAGGCGGCGGGCAGTTTTTTGGCTATCATGAACTTGGCGGGTTTGTCGTCTTCCATGACATCAAAGTATCTTGCTAAGCTAACTCGAGCCTTCTTGTCCCCGAGAACGGCTTTTGCATCGGGTCTCCAGCTTGTCCACATGACGGTTCGTCCATGAAACTTTAGCTGAACATCAATTTATTTTGTTATGTTTTATTAGGGAAGACACCATTCTGCTGATTACCACAAGAGAGGAAAAGACGTTGTCAGCCCAAATCTTCCACATCTGCCCTAAGCCTCCCTTCGATTTTGAGTTGAACTGCGGCGTTTTTGGGTTTGACAAGCCGATGCCAGAAGTCTTTGAAGACGGAGTTTGGAAACGGGCAATACGGTTAGACTCTGGCAAGCTGATTCCCGTTGCATTACGGTCCTTAGGCACCATCGAAGAACCAAAAATCGAAGTAAAAACTTTCCAGACAGTTACTGAACAGGAAGAAGAGGAGCTGACAAAGAGGCTGGATGAGCTGTTTTCTTTCAGCCAAGACCTGAAGGGTCTCTACTCTTTCATGCACAAAGACCCGGTCCTAAAGGATTTGAAACTGAAGTTTTATGGATTAAAGGCTGGAAGCATCGGAGCCACAGTGTTCGAGAGCCTAATCAAGTCGATAGTTCAGCAGCAGATTTCGATACGTGTGGCTTTCTCGGTCACAAACAGGATGGTAACCGCCTTCGGCGAAACAGTAGAAGCAGAAAATATCATCTACTACGATTTTCCGACTCCAAAACGGCTTGCTGAGGCAACTCTGGAGCAGATAAGGCGGTGCGGAGTAAGCTGGAAAAAAGCAGAATACATCAAAGGAATAGCCGACAAAACGGCGGAGGGCGAATTCGACCCTGAAGCGTTAAGGTTGCTCTCAAACGAGCAGGTGGCGGAGACGCTGAAAAAGTTTCGTGGAGTAGGAAC
>CAZYJH010000053.1:0-9997 GCA_964647775.1 uncultured Candidatus Bathyarchaeia archaeon | reverse complement strand
TTTGTGAGGTTAGAGCCGATGATTCCTCCGATTGCCAAGTGAACTCGTCCCCGTCGGACAGCCGAAAAGTCGGTGGTGAACTCGGGAAGGGATGTGCCGATGGCAATGACTTTTGCTCCAAGCAGGATTGGCGGAGCTCCAAGAAGGGATGCTATGGCGATTCCAGACGAAACAACGAGACGAGCAGTTACGATAACTCCAATCAGAGCAACCAACAGCATCGCAATAATTGCTGTTATGCCTTTCTTTTCAGCAGGGGCTTTTATTCCGTTGGATTCAACAGGGGGCATCCTCTTTTTTGCCATGAAGTAGGTGTTCGCCACAAAAGTTGCCAGCAAAATTATGCCGACAACAGGGCTTGCCACCTTGAAGATTACAAGAAGAAGAGGAATCAAGGAAGTGATCAGGAGGATGTCGGTGAGTTCCGTCAGAAGGTTTGTGCAGCATGTTTTGAGGTAACCTAACATTCCTAGAATCCCAAGAACTGCTCCGATGTTAAAAACGTTTGAGCCCAGAATGTCTCCTACACTTATTCCGGGTTCTCCTTGAAGAACAGCGAAGAGGGCTACAATTATTTCAGGCACCGAAGTTAAGGTGGCAAGAAGGATGAATCCGGCAGACATCTCGCTTAAGCCCGTGAACTCGATAAGCTTCTCTATAGCCTTTATAGTGTAGTGGCTAGAAAAAGCCAAAACAACTAATGAGCCGACAAGGATTAGCAGCTGGACTATGAGAGTGTCAATCACACAATCAACCAAGACTATTCTGTTAGTTGGAATTACATATGTGTTACCAATTCAAACGCCCTTAAGGCTCCAAAATACGAGTGCCCACAACAAAACAGTTACCCAAAAACGCTTAAGATTTAAATGGTGTTTTATGGTTAGTTAATTAAAAATTCCATGAGAACTCGATATGCTGTTGATGACTAAAAATTCACGTTCACGTCTTGAAACGTTCGCTACTGGACTATCACATCAATCGGGATTCGGCACAGCATCTTTCCCACAACTTGTGAAGGTAGATTAACATGGTCATGGAACTTGTAGCCGAACTGTTGAAGCTGACGATTCTTGCAGCGCTGGCTATAGCAGGAGTATTAGTTATCACCATATGGAAAAAGAATCAGACAATAAAAGTGACCTACATCAGATTCGTTATTCAGGCAGCATCCTTGGCTGCGGTCTTCTACTTGTTCACGTTTTCGGTAAGACCACTCTACATATTGGCGTTTATTCTGATAATGACCCTTGTTTTGGGGCGATTCTTCTGCGGCTGGATTTGCCCCTTCGGCTTATACATGGACGTGCTCACCCTAATCAGAAAGGCACTAAAAATACGCTACAGAATCCTCCCAGACAGACTCAACAAGCTCCTGCACAACCTCAGATATGCACTGGTAATCTTCTTTCTAGTTCTAGCCGCCATCCTATACATAATAGAACCGCCCTCAACATCAGAGACTTTCAAGCTTATGGCATTAGGCTTAGCGGGTGTTTTCGAACAGATGTACCTCTTGCTTGGTCCCGTGGTGCCTCTGATTGTACCTTGGGAAGGACCACTAGAAATTGGCGGATTATACTTTAGTTTCCCCTACGTCCGAGAAGTGATGCTATACACTGGCGAAAACTTTGCCACAGTCGCCACATTGATTTTCTTGGCATTGGTGGCTGTAGGTTCATTCTTCATAAGACGTGTTTGGTGCCGCTTCTGCCCAACAGGCATATCGATCGCGGTTGTGAATAAGCTCAAGGGCTTCAAGTGGGCTCCTCTGCTTCACCTTGACAAGAACGAAACAAAATGCACCAAATGCGGAATCTGCAAAAGAGTGTGCCCAGTGCAGGTCAACGAAATTTACGAGCAGAAGGGAGGAAAAATAATGACTTCAATGTGCATGCTCTGTTTAAGATGCGTTGAAATGTGCCCTTACGAGGATTGCTTGAGACTGAATTTGGGCGGAAAAACCGTTTTTAAGTCTCGAAACTGGCTGGAACCGTCAGAACTTGATTAGATATTTAAACAAAAATTTGGTGCAGTCTGCTCGTCAGCGACGGGGCTAAGTTACTTCTATGTGCTTAAGGCATAAGGGTGGTTCAAGAAATTCTTAAAAGCGATGCTGAAATATGGATGTTGCATAAAGGATGGTAGTTTACCGTTCTGGGAGTGGAATCATCATGGTCTCTCGATCAAAAAAACTAAAAATGTTTTTGTTGGCTGATTTGGTGATCCTAGCGCTTGTAATTCCAGGCTACTTCTATGTTGATGCGCAGATTTTGAAGCCCGCCAACTTTCAAGTAACAGATTTGACTCTTGATCCTGATTGGATACAGGTTGGGGAAAATCTACAGATATCGGTTAAGGTAACTAACATTGGAGACAGGAGCGGCAACTACACAGTAACCCCAACAATAGATGATGTTGCGATATCAACAAAAACGGTTCAGCTTGCAGGGGGAGAAACTACAACAGTCACATTCACAGCCACAGAAGCAACGGAAGGCAACCACACAGTTATGGTGGGGAGCGTAACGAAAACATTCAAAGCCAGTTCGGAAGCGCCAAACAAACAGGCTGAACTACAATTAACTAATCTGGTAACCAGCCGAAAAGAGGCAGAAGTCGGAGACCCTGTAACTGTTTCAGTTACGGCAACAAACATCGGCGACGAAGCTGGCGAATTCTCGCTGGAACTTTTCGTAAACAACCAGAAAAGAGAAACAAAGAGCATCCAATTAGATGCTGGCAAAACCAAATCTGTACAGTTTGAAATTACTGAAAACGCTGAAGGCGAATACACTGTTACGTTAGGGTCTTTGACCACATCATTCAAAATCATTTCGGGGGCTCAACCAGTTAAACCCGCAGAGTTTCAAGTAACAGATTTAACGATTAATCCATCCACTGCCATGGCCAGTGAAGTGGTAAAAATTTCGGTTGAGGTAACGAATGTTGGAGAGGAAAGCGGCACATATACCGTGAACCTCAAAATTGACGGAACCACAAGAGACACAAAAGATGTTACAGTGGCTGGTCAGGCAACTGATATTGTAGAATTCGAAGTAACTGAAACAAACGCGGGCACCCACAACGTTGAAGTTGGCGGCTTGACTGAATCGTTTACTGTTGAAGCTCCAGTTGATGCGTCAGACAAAATCGATTTGCGGAGAGTGTTCGTCAGTCCATACGAAGTATGGGAAGGACAGCAAGTGACCATCACAGTTATAGCCAACAACACAGCAAACGAGGAAAGCGTCCTTGGGGTAAGGCTTCTTGTCGCTGGTGAAGCTGTTGCCACGAAACAGGCTACTTTGGCTGCACGCGAATCTGATGGAACAGTCGAATTTACGGTTACAGCAGGCCCATCAAACGCTAACACAACAAAAGGTTACCCCGTTGAGGTGATAAACCTCGGCAATCAAAGCGACACATTAAATGGATATTTTACAGTTGCACCCAACGGCTTCCACACTCTATCTATTAACAGGGCAGGCGGCGGCAGCACGCCAATGATATTTACTCTCGATGGCGTAACATACGAAACGCCATACGTTAAACTTTTGCCCATAGGAGAATACAGCATTAGCACAGACAAAACTGTCGATGTTGGAACAGGCGTAGTAGAATTTGACCACTGGAACGATGGTGTGACAAGCGAATCAAGAATAGTAGTCTTGGACAGATTTCTTTCAGTGCTTGCGCATTACATCGTAATCAGCGGATATGCGTCATGTCCTTCACTTTACTATTGGAATGGAAGCGACTACGTCTACGTCACGGAAGTATCAAACGCTGGATGGCTAGGATACATAGACTACATTGAAGATGATGGCGACATCGTATTTGGTGGAGGAAACCCATGGGACCACGTCAAATTGGACAACAGCCAAATACAAACAAGGACAGATAACGGTGAGGAGTACTATGACATTATCCTCTTTCAACAGTGGGATGAAATCTTCTATCTAGACACAGCGTACCTAGTGGCTGTTGACCACCCCAGCGATGTAGACGTTTACTCAACAATGGTAAATTACGTCAACCGAGGCGTTTACGATCAAATCTACACAGTAAACGGGGACAATCTATTAACGCCAGTTTCTGCCACAAACGAAAAAGGAGAAGACGTCCTATCTCTAATAGCTAAACTTGACGGTGTCTTCACGCCAGCCACTAATGGAGTTGACAGCCTATCATGGGATAACATTCAATGCAACCAATTAACACTCGATCTGGGCGACTTGTCTGGTGCACCTGAAATCAAGCTTGTAATCAACGGAATGGTTGACTGGGGACCGGCTGGACCCTATTACGAGTGGATAGATCAATTTAAGGCAGCAGCTGCTCAAGGTTTGGTGCCAAATGGTACACAGGTTAACCCGCCCGCTTACATGGAGGTCATGGATGCTCAGGGTAATTGGATACGAGTCCCACAGGATAAGCAGATGCCGATTCCTGGAGATTATGTTCCCAGAACCTTTGCTGTAGAGTTGAATGGGCTTTTCCCCGCAGACGTGACTGAATATAAGATAAGAATTACCAACTTCTGGAATGTGACATTCGATTACATTGGAATAGACATAAGCCCACAAGCAAACATAACAGTTAACGAAATTCTCCCTACAGCCACTTTTGAGCCGCTGCAGTATGCTGACACAACATCAACTGCTTCGGGCATGTTCACAAAGTATGGTGACGTAACAGAGTTACTTCTTGAAGCAGACGACATGTTTGTTATCGGAATGCAAGGTGACAGAATTGCCCTCAAGTTTCCCACCTCCAGTCTTCCGCCGCTTGAAGATGGTACAGAAAGAAGCTTCTTCCTGTTTGTAGCTTCATGGTTCAAAGACACGCCAGATAATTGGGGATACGGATTTGATTTCACTGTAGAGCCGTTACCTTTCCAGAACATGAGCGGGTTCCCCTACCCTGACACAGAAAGTTACCCAACAAGCGAAGAGTACACACAGTATCTCCAAGAATGGAACACAAGAGCATTTAATCTCCCTGAAAAAAACACGGGCATGCCTCTGGTAGCTGAATTGATGAAGTATATGGCGCTTGCAGCAGTAGCTATAGCAGCAGTATTAGTTACTCTTATCTGGAAAAAATATTAAAACAAAAAAAGGGATGAAATTAGGTTCTGGCGGCTGCCTTCTCCAGAGCCACAACTCCGGGCAGCTGCTTCCCCATAAGGAACTCTATCAGGGCGCCTCCTGCAGTGCTAACGTAGGACATTTTGTCAGCCAGCCCCAACTTTTCTACGGCAGCGACTGTGTGTCCTCCGCCAACAAGAGAGAAGCCTTCAGAGTCCGCTACTGCCTTTAGAACAATCTCAGAGCCCTTCTTGAATTCTGGATTCTCAAAGACGCCTACAGGACCGCTAACCACGATTGTTTTGGCTTTCAGTATTATGTCAGCGAACTTGTTTGCGGTTTTTGTTCCGATGTCTAATACGGGGTAGTTTGTTGGAAGCTCGTCAACAGATATTTCTTTTCGTTTCTTGTCCACTTCCATAGCCAAGTCAACGGGAACGATGATGGCTCCAGGATACTGCTTCATGAGTTCCTTTATTCCCGGAACTAGACCCATGAGCTCCTTCTTCTCCAAGAAGTCCATGTTTCCTTTGCCCATGTCAAAGCCTTCAGCTACCAGAAAGATGTGCCCGATTACTCCGCCAGTTAGAACATAGTCTGCTATGCCGTTCTTCAGAACATACCTTGATATGTCCAATGAGTCGTCGCCTTTTGCTCCGCCAATCACAAACACTGAGGGCTTTTCAGGAGACTCCAGAACTTTACCTAAAGCCTTGAGTTCCCGTTCCATTATCCTTCCAGCGGCGCTGGGCAAAACGGCGGTGAAGCCGACCATCGACACGTGAGCCCTGTGAGCCGCAGCGAAGGCGTCGTTAATGAAGATGTCTGCCAGAGGAGCCAAGTTCTTAACGAACTCGGTTTTAGAGTGCTCTTCAGGCGTTCCCTTATTCTGCTCATTTGAGACGCCTCGAACGTTTCCCAAGACCAGAACTTCTCCGCTCTTCAACGCCTTGATTGCGTTCTGAGCCTTAGTTCCAAAAACGTCATCCACATACTTCACGGACATGCCTAATGCTTTGCCGAGAAGCTTTGCGTGCTGATCAAGACCAATAAAGTCTGCGTCTCCAGGTCTGCCCTGGTGGGCTAAGATCACGGTTTTTGCGCCTTTTTTGACCAGTTCGCTGATGGTTGAGTCTGCGTGTGCACGGATTCGTGTATCGTCAAGCACCTTTTTCGTATTCGGGTCAACCGGAGAGTTAAAGTCCACTCTAACAAGGACTGTCTTGTTTTTCAGGTCGAAATCGTCCATTGTCAAGAATTTTGGCATAATATTCACCTTAAATTTAAAAAAAGGAAAAGGGGGGATTTGAGGTTTTTGTTGTTTTCTGTTTATGCCATCTTGCAGATCTTCTCGATCATCCGTGCCATCTTGACGGAGTAGCCCCATTCGTTGTCATACCATGCGAAGACTTTTGCCAAGTTTCCTATGACCATGGTTGAGTCCCCGTCTATGATGGCTGAGTTGTTGTTATGTATCAAATCCGATGAAACCAGTGGCTCCTCACTATATTCTAGGATGCCTTTCAGCTTTCCGTTGGCTGCCTTCTTTAAAGCTGCGTTGATTTCGTCTTTTGTAGCCTCTTTTTTCAGTATCGCCACCAAGTCAACTATGGAGACGTCACACAGTGGAACACGTAAGGACAAACCGTTCAGTTTTCCATTAAGCACTGGAAGGGCTAAACCCACTGCTGTGGCTGCGCCGGTGGTTGTTGGAATCATATTGAAGGCTGCAGATCTAGCTCGTCTAAGGTCGCTGTGTTGCATGTCAAGAAGTCTCTGATCATTGGTCATAGCGTGAACTGTAGTCATGAGACCTTTCTCAATTCCGAAAGCATCGTTTAGAACTTTTGCCACTGGCGCCAAACAGTTAGTAGTGCATGAAGCCAAGGACATTATGGTATGCTTTTTCGGATCATACAGGTCATCATTTACTCCGTAAACAACGGTTAAGTCAGCGCTTGCTGCTGGACTCATGGGTGCAGAAACAAGAACTTTCTCTGCTCCGGCTTCCAAGTGTTTTCCTGCTGCATCTCTTGATCTGAATCTTCCTGTTGATTCAACTGCAACGTATACGCCCATTTCTTTCCATGGTAGTTTCGCGGGGTCTGGTTGTGCAATAATTTTCAGCTCTTTTCCGTCAACTATTAGAGATGAACCTTTGACTTTTACGTCGAAGGGTAGTTTGCCGTGGGTGGTGTCATTTTTGAGCAGGTGGGCTAAGGTTTTTGCGTCGGTTAGGTCGTTTACTGCTACAAAGTTTATGTCTGCGTTTTCTTCAAGGGCTGCTCGGTAAAGGAGCCTCCCTATTCTTCCAAATCCATTTATTGCTGCGTTCACCATTTTCGAACACCTATATTCAGGTTTGGAAGTGTACCGAGTTTAGAAATATTAACTTTATTGAAGCTTTAAATGCAAGAAAAAGAAAACTGGCGGGGCGCAAAAAAACCCGCATAAGCGATAGTTGGTTACGCGATTTTTTCGAGAACCGCATCGGTCTTTATTTTGTGGCTTCTAAGCGCCAACTCCTCAGCGTCTACACCCAGAGCCAAAGCCAACAGTTCCGAGTAGTGAAGAATCGGCATGTCATAGACTTCATTGAACTTGGATTTCACTTGAATCTGCCCAATATCTAAGGCAACGAAACAGAAGGGACACAGAGTACTGATGCAGTCTGCGCCTGCCTTGCTTGTTTTTACTAGTTTATCTCTAGCTAAGCTAAGAGCTGTATCGTCAGAGATGCCTTTCAGCAGACCTCCACAACACTTCAGCTTGTCTCGGTACTCAACACTTTCTGCACCCAGAGCCTCCAGCAGGTTCTCAAAGATTTGGGGTCGCTCAGGGTCATCTAACTGCAGCAGTTTGCTGGGTCTGAGGGAGTGGCAACCATAGAATGGCGCTACTTTCAGGTCTTTTAGTGGCTTGACTACTTTTTCTTTGATTTTTTCAAGTCCAATGTCGTCCATCAGGACCTGAAGGAAATGTTTCACTTCGATTGTGCCCTTGAACTCTTTACCAACCATAGCTAGAACTTCGTTAATGTGCGCCTTCAGTTCCTTGTCGTTCTTCAGAGCAGCATTAGCCATTGCAAGTGACTCAAAGCAGCCGTTACACAACGCAACAATGTCCAATCCAGCCTCTTCAGCTAGGCAGATGTTGTAGGCGGCTACGGCTTGGCTGCTTTCCAGATTTATTGACTGGATTGGCGGAGGACAACAGCAGGTAAAGTTATCCAAGTCCACAAGTTCGACGCCCAGCTTTTCCAGAGTCTTCCGTGCCGACAGTTCATAGTTTGGTTGACGTGCAGGTATGGTGCATCCGAGAAATATGGCGTAGCTTTTCATTGTGACGCCTCCGTCTTTTCTGGTTTAATAAAGCCCGTTGCAACGAGAATCTTGTTCAAGTCTTCTACGCCCACAGGCTTAAGCGGCGGCAGACCGTATTCTTCGCGTTTCTTTTCCACGAACTTGGAAATCTGAACAATCCGCCCTTCAGCAATCAATGCAGCCCCAAAATCTGCGTATATGTTCGGGGAATGCCCTGCCTCTATGGCAATGTTTCTCAGCGCGTAGATTACGTCGGCGATCTCAACGTTTTGGGGGCACCTTTCTTGACAGTTGAAGCAGGAAGTGCACAGCCATATGGCGTCTCCAGAGACAACCTCTTCCCGCTCGCCCAAGAGAGACAACTTGATGACTTCTCTGGGATTAAAACGGGGATCAAGCCGAGCTACGGGACAGCTGCTGGCGCAGGTTCCACACTGGTAACATGCAGTCAGGGTTTCTCCGCCATGACGGCAGGTAACCTCTTCAGAGAAGGACATGGTTTCAGCTTTTTTGATGTTATGATGCGGCATATCAGTTTGCCTCCTTTCAGGAATCTCCCAGTAGTTTCAGCGTGCCCAGCTTGGCTACACGGTCAGTCATCATCTGCGCAGCCTCTGCGAACTGGGCGCCTTCGATGTACACCATCTTGAATGTCTCGAGCCTTTCGGGTTCGATTCCGTATTCCTTCAGCAGCACCTTAGCAAAATCCATTTTCTTGTTAGCTTTTTCACTGCCAACCTCATAGTGGCAACCGTCAGTTTTGCATTCGACAATCATGACGCCTTGGGCGCCAGCTTTGAAGGCTTCAAGAATCTGGTTAACGCGCACTATCCCAGCGCATGGAACTTTAATGATCCTCACGTTAGCGGGATACTGCAACTTAGCCATGCCCGAAGAGTCAACAGCCGTGTGTCCACATTCTTGGCAGCAGATGGCTAGAACAAGAGGCTTCGATGTTCCATTCACGGACATGAGAGCCTTCACTTGGGCTTCCATCTGGGCGGGTCGTGAGTGCCTAAGTTCTATAGCGTTCAGCGGACAGGTTCCCACACAAACGCCACACCCTTCACAGAGCAGGTCGCTAACGCGGGCAACAAAATGGTCCTCAGTTGTCGGCTCCAAACTGATGGCGCCATATGGACACATCACTGGACAGAACTCACAGTCACCACAAAACTCATCGTTGACGAATGCAGTCCGTTGATCTTTGACGATTTTGCCGCTGGTCAAGAACTTTACAGCCTTCATAGCCGCTGAATGAGCATGCAACGAAACGGTGGGCGCATCCTTCGGGAATGTTGCTCCTCCACACAGGAAAATTCCTCTCTGCTTAGTTTCAGTTGGCCGCAGTTTGGCATTGTATTCCTTGAAGAAACCGTCCACCTCCAAGTCGAGACCCAACAATTCGGCAAGTTCCGCGGTTCCTTCAGCAGGCACCATAGCAGTAGCCAAAACAACCAAGTCAGCCTCCAAGTCTAGGAACCGTTTCAGAAGGGCATCCTCAACGTCAACAATCAGTTTGCCTTTCTCTTCGTCAGCATAGATTTCGGTGGGTCGCCCCTTAACGAACTTGATTCCCAT
>CAZYJH010000052.1:0-10036 GCA_964647775.1 uncultured Candidatus Bathyarchaeia archaeon | reverse complement strand
CCCTTGACCCCCACAGCTTCTTGGTCTCACAGTAGGCACAATTGTGTGGGCAGCCCCGAACAACATTCATGTGGTCCATAGGCTTCGAGTCAAAGTATGGCGCAGCCCTGTCGTAGATGCTCATCTGCAGCAGGTGCCGTGCCGGAAAAGGAATACTGTCAACATCCTCAATGAGTTCGGGAGCCGTCATAACCGTTTCCCCGTTGTGCCTGAAGGCGACGCCCGGAATCTTGGCTATGGCTGACATGTCTTCACCCTCTGATATTTTGGTTGCAAGCTCCACCATCGCCTGCTCGCCCTCGCCCCGGACAAGATAATCTATCTCCTTGTGCTCCAGCAGGCTTTCAGGCATGTACGAAGGCTGCCATCCGCCCACCACAACCTTGCAGGAAGGAAGCACCTCCTTCACCGCTTTAGCTGTTTCAATGCATGGTCTGTATGTAACGGAGCCGCACGTTATTCCAACGATTTCTGGCTCAAGCCTTCTGACTTCCTGTTTGACCTCTTCGAGCGGTTTTCTGATGTGATAGTTGTCAAGAAGCTGCACCTCAAAATCCGCCTTTTCCAGAGCCCCTGCAACAAACAGTAACCCCAGCGGGGGGAGCCTCCCCGATATACCCCAAGGTGAATGTGGAGGCGGAGCGGTGGTCATCAATAGAATCAGTTATGCTTCTCTCCTCGGTCACATTGTAGACTTAAATTTACATAAAATGGAGTCCCTAAATAATGTTCTGTACCCACCCAAATTGCTTCAAAATAACCGCAGTCACCCAGCGTTCCTGAGTACACAAAACGGAATCGTTTTTAACCCGCAATCCCCCTACATTTTGTTAACTTGGATGGATCTGATCCAACATGTCATGTCCTGGTCCCCCAAAAAAACCGCAGAAAGGTCCCCTACTGATTACTTCTTGGAGAGCCACTGGCGCCTGCAACTACAACTGCGTTTACTGCAACGTAGACGCGAACATGCAGCCGTCCCCAGACGAACTGGACACTGAATGGGGACTGAAGCTCGTTGACCAAATCTACGAGTTCGGCTCTAAATGGTTCGGAATAAAGGGAGGAGAACCCCTTGTACGCAAAGACCTGTTCACGCTTATTGCCCACGCAAAAGACTTGGGGCTTGACGTATTACTTTTGACTAACGGATACTACGTGGACGGAGAAATCCTTGACAAACTAACCAAATACGACGTCTACACCTCCATCAGCATAGACGGCTCAGAAAAAGCCAACGATTCGCTGAGAGGAAAAGGCTCATACAAGGCAGCATTGTCGGCAATCCAGAAACTGTCACAAAACGGAATCCTGAACGGCTTATCAATGGCAATCACAAACCGCAACCTCAACGAAGCAGACCACATAGTTGGGCTGGCAGAGGAATACGGCGCCCGATTCGTCTGGTTCAATCATCTTGTTCCAACCGGAAGAGCCAAACAACACCTGGACCTGGAGCCGACGCCTGAACAGTATGAAGTGCTGCTGAATCACCTCTACGACCTAGCCCACAAACACTACAAGGTCGACTTCGACTTCAACATACACTGCCCACACTATCTCCGAATCTTCAAAGAAAGAGACCCGGAAGGCTTCTGCGAATGGTTCAGCAAAACAAAAACCGCCACATGCATCTACTTCCTGTTCGGAGGATACCTGAGCGTCCTAGAGAACGGAGACGTAATCCCATGCTTCTACTCCGAGAACCTGAAGATCGGAAACATCAAAGAGAAGCCCCTCAAAGAACTATGGGACGACATGCAAAACTCAGAATTCTACAAGAAACTGCAAAACCCAGACAACTTGGAAGGCAAATGCGGCGTCTGCGAACATCGATATATATGTGGCGGATGCAGAACCCGAGCCTACTCGCTGACAGGCTCCTATTTCGGATCTGACCCCGCCTGCGCCTACATCCCTGAGGCACTGCGCAAAAAGTAGGAATACGGCAAAACAAATCTGCAACCTGTAGCTTTCTTTATTCTGCATACTGTTGTACGGTGACCTATCATGTTTGCCGATCTAGCCTTGACAGACGGAAACGTCTTAACCATGAATCCGTCTCAGCCCAGCGCTGAAGCAGTAGCCATAAAAAAAGACAGAATCGTCAAGGTCGGCACAACCAAAGAAATCAGCCGGTGGATTGGAGACGGCACAAAGGTCATCAACCTGCAGGGCGCCACCGTTGTCCCCGGCTTAATCGACTCCCACATTCACGTCGGCGATTTTGGAAGGTTCCTAACATGGATTGACTTGACGGACGCAGACTCCATCAAGGAGATGCAGCATAGAATCAGAGAACGCGCCCAGACGATACAAAAAGAGAGATGGATCATCGGCAGCGGATGGAATGAAGCCCGTTTCGCTGAGAAACGTAGTCCAAACTTCAAGGACTTGGATGACGCCGCACCCGACAACCCCGTAATTCTCTATCATCAATGTGGACGCGTCTGTGTCGTCAACAGCAAAGCCCTAGAACTGGCTGACGTAACAAAGGAAACGATCGCTCCCTCTGGTGGAACAATCGAAAAAGACGCTGAAACCGGAGAGCCCACAGGCATTCTGCGAGAAAACGCAACCGATCTGGCTTGGAAAACAATCCCTGAACCCAGCGAAGACGAGATTATCGAATCCGCTGGCTTAGCATGCAAAAAAATTGTGGAAGCCGGAGTGACCAGCATACACTGGATATTCACCTCGGCAACAGAACTCTCGATCATCCAGAGGCTTCAGGCAGAAGACAGGTTGCCTCTAAGAGTCAACTTCATAGCCCCAGCAAACATTCTGGATCAACTGGACGCCTCACAGTCGCCTTTTGTTTCCGGGGACGAGACAGAAAACAGGTTGGGCATCAAAGTTTTTGTGGACGGCTCTCTGGCTGCACGAACAGCTGCTTTACGTGAACCCTACAGTGACGACCACGCCACAAGGGGGCAGCTTCTGTATTCTCAAAAGGACCTGAACCTGCTAGTCGCCAAAGCTCACAAAGCCCGCCTCCGTTTGGTCATGCATGCGATGGGCGACCAGGCAATCAGCATGGCTCTGGACGCTATCGAAGAAGCCTTGAGGAAAGCTCCTAGAACGGATCATCGGTACCGCCTAGAGCACGCATCAGTCCTCAACAAGACTTTAATCAGGCGCATCAAAGAGCTGGGGATGACGGTTTCTGTGCAGCCTAAATGTGTCATATCCGAGTTTACGATGTGGTCAGCCGTTGAGCGTTTAGGCTCTGAAAGGGCACGGTGGCTCTACCCCCTAAAAACTCTGTTCAAGGAGGGCATACGGGTTATAGGTGGCTCAGACTGCCCCATGGAACCGCTGAGTCCCCTGCAGGGCATCCAAGCAGCCGTGACGCGGCAGTATTTTCCTGAGGAACAAATCACTGTTGATGAGGCTTTGCGGATGTACACGGTTAACGCGGCGTACGCCTCCTCTGAAGAGACCCTTAAAGGCTCAGTTGAGGAGGGCAAACTAGCCGACCTGACTGTGCTTTCAGGCGACCCACAGGCAGTTCCTGCCAGCAAAATCGGCGACATCAACGTGAAGATGACGGTTGTTGGCGGAAAAGTGGTTTATCACGATTAGTTTGCGTGTTGTGTACTTGATTTTTATGTTGAATTAGCGTTGCTGACTGTTTTTTGAGCCAAGAGGGTAGGGTAAAGGCGCTCATTTATGGTAGTTAACTTGTGGCGTTAGCATCATTCTTTGTAGTATATTAGGGGCAGACCCAGCGTTGGCGCTGTTAGAAGCCACAAGTCAATGTTATGGTTCAGGAACCAGGCGTACCATATGCTCCATCCTCCAACACTGCCGAAGATAAGCCACAGAAAATAGGTGCCAACAAAGTATAACCCAAAAAACGTGAAGATGAAACCAATCCTGTTGATGTCCAGCCCACGCAAGCTTTCCGTTCCAATACTTTTTCTCGCAAAATTTGCAGCGTATAAGCCAAGCAGCAGCAACCCAACTGCAGTCAAAAAGAAACTGAATAAATTCACTGGATACGCGGTGACGTACTCGACTCCGCTTGACAGCATTGTGCCTACCCAGTTGCAGGTGTAGTTGAGCCAGAAAACAAAGATGTATGCTGTGCCCGAAATCAGCGCCCACTTGATGGCGTTTCCTACTGGCTTACGTGGGTTCAAAGCAAAAAACAGTTTCATCAACACAAAGGGAATCAGTATTGCCTCAGTCAAAACAGGTATGGTCAACTCGACTATCCACAGGGGAGTCAACAACTTAGGAAAAATGAAGGTGTAAACGCCCGAGGGTATGAGCGAAACAAAAGTAGCCGCTTCGAAGACAAGAACAACCCTTAAGCACATAGCCAGTTCTTGTCTAGAAAAGTCTTTGCTGAACATCCACAACAGAACAGTTACTACCGCCATGAAGCTTGCTCCCGTTCTGAATCCCATGCCCAAAGTTCCAGGCAAGTCCTGAATAATTATTGGCCATGCTGTGCTTCGATTTACGATGCTGAAGGCAAATTCGTAAAACGTAAAGGAGAACCAAGCCAAGGCAACAGCCAAGAATCCAAGCTTCACGGTCCAAAGTGCTCTGGAGTCAGCCATAACAATCAACACCCCAAAACAAGTCGCATCTAATATGTATATCATGTGCCCTTAAATCTGTAATCCCCAAAGGACTGTTGAGCACCGAAAACCGCCTGTTATCCAGAATGGTCAGGCTTATAAAACTTGACAGCAACATTCTATATGTAAAGCTTTATGGCTGGTTTTGGAGGAGGCTCAACCGCAACATGAACAGTCAATCAGTCACGTTTCTGTTCCTTGTTCAGTTAGTCGGCGCGATTTTCTATTGCGTTCTTTTGGCTGCCTATGTTCTTCCCTTTCCTTCAACCCAAGTTCTGATTGGAGACCCCACCTTCAAATTGCTTCTCACAGTGTTTGGCGGTCTCTTCTTGCTTTCAACGGTTGCTTCGATGGCAGTTTCTAAACTAAACAAAAAAGCCTGAGCGAATCCGATGAACCATTTCAGCGAAGCCCAAACCTGTCTTAGGGGTGTTAGGCACCCGCTAACCTAGATGGGCTGAAAGTTTTATGGTTCTGACGACAATCGATTTAAGTATGATTTCTGGACTATCCGTATCTGTGAAATCGGCGTCTATCACCTTGGCAGCAGTGTTTAATCGATGAATGCAATAATGAATTTATTGATCGCGGTTTCGATTCTCGTTCTGGCTTTACTGTTAGACCTGATTTTCGGCGACCCCTCTCCAAACTATCCCTGGAGAATACAATTTAGGTTGCATCCAACCGTCTGGATGGGCAATCTAACCAAAGTCTTAGAGCCATACTTCAAGAATCGGAATCCAAAACTGGAAAAACTTGGCGGCGTACTTTTAGCTCTTATAGTGATAGCCGCTTTCACGGTGCCAGTCTACCTTTTGTTACATTTGGTCTCCAGTTACCTGCATGTTCTGGTTTACGTTGTCGTCGCAGCTGTAATCCTGAAACTAACCATCTGCATGAAGCTTGAAACAGACTGGGGCATAGCCGCAGCCGCAGCCATCGAATCAGGAGACCTAGCCGAAGCCAGAAAGTATGCTCACTTCTCGAGAAGAGACAACAAAGACTTAACTGGATCACAGATAGCCTCCTCGGTCATCGAGTCGTTAGCCGAAAACCTGACAGACTTCAGGTTGTCTCCCATCTTCTATTACAGCTTTTTTGGTGTTCCAGGCGCCGTCGCATTCAGAGCAATCAATACGCTTGACGGAATGGTCGGCTTCAAAGACCCTGAGCACCTGCACATCGGATGGTTTTCGGCAGTCACTGACACCATAGTCAACTACATTCCGGCGCGGTTCACAACCCTTCTGATAATTTTAGCCTCAGCGATTCTAGGCGAAGACTACAAGAGCGCATGGACAATCGCCATTCGAGACCAGGCTAAAATTCCCAGCATAAATCACGGATGGCAGATGGCATCCATGGCTGGAGCGTTGCGTGTCCAGTTAGAGAAACCTGGGCAATATGCTGTTGGTGACCCAATTGAAGAGCTGGATGCAAACAAAATACTTCGTGCCCTCAGAATCCGAAACGTTGCAATACTCTTGGCTATTCTGTTTATTTTGCCAATTCTTCTGTTTACGAGCCTCTACCTGTTTCCCCTTCTAGACTTTTAGTCAGTCAATCTTTTTTGTGCCTGTGAGCCACTTTTATGCAAAACATATTAAGCATACGGCTTGCTGTATTTGTGAAAGTAACAACGTTCAGGGAAGAATCATGCCGTCCCATGTAACCCTTGTGAATCCGCCCTACCCACAGGGCGCACACCAGCATCCGCCCTTCACCCCCTTAGGGTTGGGATATTTGGCTGCCGTCTTAGAGAAAAACAGTTACCCAGTTGACGTAATCGACTGCCAAGCCCTAGGCATATCCTTTGAAGAAGCAAAAACCGAACTCAGCAAACGGCAACCTGACGTGGTTGGCTTAACCTCCACCACCCTCACCTACAAGTCAGCGCTTCGCATAGCCCAAATCGCCAAAGAAGTCTGCCCAAACTGTTTAACACTCATTGGCGGCGTTCACGTTACCTTCTGGGATGAAAACGCCCTGCAGGAGTGTCCACAACTGGACATTGTTGTGCGGAAGGAGGGCGAAATCACGCTGCTGGAGCTGCTGCAGAAGCTGGAAGCAGGCGAAAGCTTCAGTGACGTTCTGGGTATAACCTACCGGAAGGGTGAAGAAATTGTGCGGACCCCGGACAGGCCGTACATAGAAGACTTGGACAGCTTGCCCTTTCCTGCTCATCATCTCTGGCCTCTTGACCGCCTTAAAAAATACGGAGGCGTGATGTTTCCCTTAATGACAAGCCGAGGCTGCGTGTTCTGGTGCGAGTTCTGCTCTGCGGTCAGGATGTTCGGTCGAAAGTTTCGGATGCGAAGCGCCAAAAACGTTGTAGACGAGATCGAACACATTCACAAAACTTACGGCGCTGACACCTTCACCTTCTATGACGACGCCTTCACTGTAGACCAGTCAAGAGTAGAGGAGATTTGCAGAGAAATCCATGCCAGAAAACTTAAGATAACTTGGGACTGCGGAACCCGCGTGGACATGATTACAAAGGATTTGCTTCAGAAGATGAAGGATGCCGGATGCATTGCCGTGTGGTTCGGTGTCGAGGCAGGTTCACAGCAGGTCATAGATGCCATGGGGAAGGGGTTCACCGCAAACAGAACAAAAGAGGCCTTTAAAATGGCAAAAGAGGTTGGCTTAATGACCATCGCAAGTGTGGTTTTCGGGTTTCCAGGTGAAACGCGGGAAAGCGCGATGCAAACCGTTAAGCTTGTTGAAGAAATTGACCCTGATGACGTAGGCTACTATATTGCAACGCCTTATCCTGGAACTCCAATGGCTGATTACGTGAAGAAAATGGGCTGGATAAAAGTAACCGACTTCAACAAGTATGATACGGCAACTCCCATCTTTGAGCTTCCAACAATGAGCATGCAAGAAGTGAGAAAAATCCGCGAAGAGGCTTTTCACAGGTTTTATCTTCGTCCCCGCTATGTTCTCCGCATGTTCGCTAAAGGTGGAACTTACGGTTTCTCGGCAACAAAAACAGCTCTTGCGCATCTGCTCAGAGCCACCAAATCTAAACTTCATCTTTCATGATTTGGACGATGGGCTTTTTGCTCCAAATATTTGCGGTTAGCACGTGAAAAAAACCTGCATAATTAGTGCACAGTTGCGTCTTGCTATTTTGTAACTTATTATGGCTTGAATTTGTTACACTTTATGTGCTTTTGTGGATTTCACGTTCATGTTGGTTAACTTCAAAGCTAATCTATGCTTTATGAGTATGCTCTTGTGCCTGTGCCGCTAATAGGGCAACATTTAATTATTTAGACAGCACGAATGTAAACGTTCAAATAAAAAGGAATGAAAAAATTGCTAAGCATAAAAAATAAAACCAAAATTTCTACTATTGCTTTAATTCTAGCATTCACTATTTCCGCTTTTATTGTTGCTGTACCACCTGTCTCAGCACGAACTCAAACAACCTATCCTTTCCTCGGTGTTGTCCCTAACCCCGTAGGAGTAAACCAAATGGTTCTGTTTCACACAGGAATCTTCCAGCAGTTGAACAGTGTAAATATGGGCTGGAGAAATATGAGCATAATAATCGAGAGACCTGACGGCCAAACCGACGTAATTGATGACATCAAGACAGATTCTACTGGAGGAACAGGTAAAACCTACACACCTACTGTGACTGGCACATACTATGTTCATACACACTTCCCTGAACAAGAGATAATAGCTGGCGTAAATCAGGCCCCTGGTCTCAGCATCGGAGACGTTATGCTGGAAAGCGACAGCGCAGTAGTTGAACTTGTAGTACAGGCTGACCCGATAGCTTACTATCCGGACAACCCTCTACCACAAGATTACTGGACTCGCCCGATAGACGCTCAGCTTAGATCATGGGCCGCCGTTACAGGAAACTGGCTAACAACAACAGTGGTACCCCAAGTCGTTGCTGGAAACGCAGAAGCACCAGAATCTGCACACATACTCTGGACAAAACCACTAACCTTGGGAGGCATTGCCGGAATGGAAGGCGTTGCCACAGATGGACCAGAATGGTCATTCAGCCACGGAGATGCATATGAAGGCAAATGGAACAGTCGACTGATCATCGATGGTATACTCATTTATTGCCACCAAACCCAAGAACGCCCGCTATATTACACCGCTTTAGACGTGCGCACCGGTGAAGAACTCTGGAGAAAAGTATTTCTGGACAACCGATCAATAAGCTTTGCCCAGAATCTGAAATGGGCAGGATACAACCATCATGCCGTCTATCCCTACTTGTGGGTAACTATAGGCTCAACTTGGTATGGTTTTGACCCTGGAACTGGAGATTTGCATTTAACAATAGAGAACGTGCCTTCTGGTACTACCCTTTATGATGAAAATGGCTGGATCTATCGAGTCAATCTAGGCCGCACTGGTGATAGTTATATCTGGAGTATGGTAGATTTCATCGAACCATTTGGTGAAGACAACCCCGACGCGGGCACTTGGGACCCCGGCCAAACGTGGTATCAGACCTTTGACGCAGCAGAAGAGGATAACGATGGAAACCTCACAGCAATGGCTCAACGTGGATACATAACTGAATTTACATACGACACTACCCAGACTCCAGGTGGAGTGAGTGGATGGTTTTCCGCAGCTCGTGCTTGGGGATGGGGAGACAAAGTCTTTGGTCTACGATATAGTCAAACAGCAGTCGAAACTTGGGCTATCAGCTTGCAACCAGGACATGAAGGAGAGATTCTGTTCAGTGAAACTTGGGAGGCACCAGCTTGGTGGGCAGAAGGTGGAGTGCAAATCGAATTCAACACGGTAAGCTTAGAAGATGGCGCTGCAGTCCTTTGGGTACACGACACTCTGCAATACTACTGCTTCAGCACTGAAACTGGCGAATACATGTGGGGACCAGCAGAATCAGAATACTACATGAACTATTATGGCTGGACAGAACTTGGAGAACGTCCACCAATGATTTACAACGGCAAACTCTACTCATCAGGCGCTGGTGGAGTAATCTACTGCTACGACCTCACTGACGGTCATGTCATCTGGACATACGAAGCAACAGACCCCTACCAGGAATACTTGTTCGCCAATAATTGGTGGCAATTCTTCTGGTATATTACTGACGGCAAACTCTACTCAGCTCATATGGAACACTCTGCTATCGAACCTATGCCACGTGGTGCACCATTCTTATGTCTTGACGCAGAAACTGGTGACGTAATTTGGAGAGCCGATGGTTTATTCCGTTCAACCCGTTGGGGAGGACGTGGAATCATCGGTGACAGCGTAATGGTAAGTTTTGACACCTATGACAATCGACTGTATGGTGTTGGTAAAGGTCCAAGCGCTCTCACTGTTGAAATGACGACCGATGTTACTACACAAGGAAATAGCATAATGGTAAAGGGTAAAGTCACTGATGTGTCTCCAGGCACAGAAGACATTAAACTAAGACT